>JBCBEA010000581.1:0-3020 GCA_038529195.1 Cyanobacteria bacterium J06600_6 | reverse complement strand
CGACATAGTACACAATTTAATCGTTAAGCCTAAATAGAATTGTGTACTATGTCGAATATAAAATACAATAAAATTACAAACACTGCAGTTAACCAGATTTCTGTGCAATCAACAAGCTTATGGAAACTAGCAAAGAAGGTGACAACCATACTTTCGATTTAGACCAAAAATTTACAGTGGCTGAAGACATATTATTCCGTCAGGTTGAAGAAGAGGGCATTTTACTCCACATATCCTCTGGCACATACTATAACCTCAACGAAACTAGCATTTTGTTTTGGGAAGCTTTGACAGACTCAAAACCACTAAGTCCTGTAGTAGAACAAATAACTAATGAATACGAAGTTGAACGAGAATACGTCCTCAAAGATCTCCAAACTTTTCTCCAAGACTTATCGCAGAATCAGCTTATTATCCCATTTACTGCTTAAGGCGATCGCCAACCCGAGATACATCAAACTCTGTATTTGGGCATTTAAACAGCTATGGTGGGTTGATAGCCGTCTAAAAACCTTATCTTTGGAAGCTTTAAATTCAGAATCTAGTCCTGGTTTGCCTTTGACCCCCAAACAAGAACAGGACATTCAGCAACGAGTAAAAGCGATCGCCTGGACGGGCAAAATACACCCTAAACGACCAAAATGTCTGCACCGATCATTGGTTTTACATCACTGGTTAAGCCAACAGGGGCTAAAGCCGCAGCTAGAAATAGGCTGGCAGGGAACAGTCGGTCATGCTTGGATTACCTATCGGGGAGATGTTCTCAATGATCGCCAAGATGTTGCTGAAGTTACGCCTCGATTAACTAAAGTTGCTGCAAAAACAAGCTTCTAAAATCTGAGAAATTTAGCTATGAGTGGAATTATTGGTGCCTGGAACAGCAAGAAAGCTTTACCATGGCAGCAAATGTTTGACGATCTCGATGTTTGCGGTCGTGACGGAAAAGGCGACTGGCACGACGCAAACGTGGAACTTAGTCTGGGTCGAACTCAAGCTTTTAACACTCCCGAATCTTGCTTAGAGCCCCCCGTTGTTGAATCCGATGGTTGCGTTTTGGTTTGGGACGGTCGAATAGATGACCGTGAAACGTTAATCGGCGATCGCGTTAAGGTTACGGATGCTCAGATTATCATCGATAGCTATCGCCGTTGGGGTATGGACTGCCTCAAACATTTAGTTGGCGAATTTGTCTTTATACTTTGGGATGTTCACCAGGAAATTTTATTTGTCGGTTGCGATGTAGTTGGTGGCAGAACAATTGCCTATAGTTGGAATGGCGAAACACTTCTGCTTGCTTCACGGGTTGTAACCTTGCTGCTACATCCTCAGGTAAGTTCCGAATTTGATTGGGTGTATTTAGCACATACTCTCTGTTATTTGTGGGCGCATCCACCAGAATTAACTCCTTTCGCCCAGATCAAGCGTTTACAATCAGGTCATGCCCTTATTTTGCAAAATGGATCTCTCCAGCACCGACAGATTCACTCTTTAACTCGACCTCAAAGCTATCAAATAAATAAAACTGAAGCTTATGACGAATTCTGGCATTTACTAGATTGCTCTGTTAAAGACCGTTTGCGTACCCACAATCCTATTTGCACCACCTTGAGCGGAGGGCTAGATTCAACCACCGTTACAGTTGCACTTCTCAATCAATTGAGTAAAGTTAATGCTTTTTCTAATGTAACCACCGTATTTGCCGAATTTGATGAACGAGAGCCGATCCAATCTTTCTTACAGCAGTATCCTCAAGTTGAATGGCAGGGAGTAAACTGCGATCTCGCTTGGGCTTTTAGCGGTGCTGATGCAGATCTACCGTTGGCAGACGATCCCCTCGTACCAGGGACAATGACGATGAATCTTCAACTCTACCGCCAGGTTAAAGAATCTGGATTCGGCGTTATTTTTGATGGTGAATGGGGTGACAGTCTTTTTGGAGCTAGCTTCCAAGATTGTGTTCGCTCTAGAAACTGGCAATTGGCAATCAAACATCTGCAACACCAGAAAAATTGGCGCTCAACTTTATGGCGATATTTAGCCATGCCATCTTTACCACCATCTCTTCAAAGGAAATTTTATTCTCGATGGCAAAACAGAGAGAATCCCTTTGCTTCCTGGCTTAAGCCGGTGCTTCGTGAAAGCTCGGCAATGAAAGTTGCTTTAGAACAATATTATGCAGGGCTTGCTCAAGACAATTTGCTATCGAGTATGAATTGGGCTAAGTCTTGTAGCGGTAGTGTTGGAGCAACCCAAGCTTATCGACTTTATCGCCATGCACTGGGTGTGGAGTCAGCTTCTCCTTTTCAAGATTATCGGCTACTTAAGTTTGCTTTGAATTTATCGCCTAGCATCCAACAAGATTTTTCTTACAATAAAATATTCTTGCGTCACGCCGCGCAAGAAAAATTACCTGACGATATTAGATGGCGACCAAAAAACAACTATTTTGATCCTCTACGCTATGCAGGTATGGCAAAAGGCGATGGTGTCTGGGAAATTTTAAAGTTTATCCAAGACAATTCTTTTTTATCGACCATTATTAATAGCCAACTCTTAGACAAAGAGTTAAAACAATATCGCCTGGAGTATCAAAATAATTATCACTCTCGACATTATTTTAAGCAAAAATCAACTAATTTCTTGTACGCCGTACTGTGTATGGCAAGCTGGTATAAAAAGCTGCACAAGCGATACTTATAATAAATATACTTATAATCAATTTTCAAGCAGATTACAAACTATTTTCTCTGCTTTTTTATCATTGTGTGATATTCTCACTTCAAACTTAAATATTATTTTTTAGGAGTTTTAAAATATGTCCATTAAAAAACAATATGCACCGATGAAACTTACTGTCATGGGTCAGCTAAGCAGTCAAACTCTAGGCATGAGCAATTACCTTAATGATGATGGAGTCTCTGGTATGGGGAATCCTATGGGAGATATGGGTATGGATCAGAGTATGAATCCTAATGTAATGTAATGAGTATAGATACTGTAATGAAACTTTTGTTACAGTA
>JBCBEA010000580.1:0-3021 GCA_038529195.1 Cyanobacteria bacterium J06600_6 | reverse complement strand
GAGATTGCAGGAGAACAGCAGAACTATCAGCTACAAATAGAATCTCTAGAACAAACTATTCGGCATCAGGCAACCCGCATCTCCAAGCTTTCTCAGCAGCTTGACGGCTCATTACAGCAGGTGCAAAACTTAGCCGTGAAAGCAATTGAAGGGACTTCTAACCGCAATTCTTTTGAGGCTGTCAAGGCGATCGCAATCGAACAGGCAAAAACGCCTCAGAAGGGGAAATAAACGTTTTGTTTTTAAGAGATAATTTAGGCGGCTAACTTGGAGATGAAGAGATAGGGAGGCGAGTAAACTAAATTAATTTATTTAGAGGAGCAGGGATGAAAGTTGATAGCATCCCTACTTTTCTATGTGCAGATGTTTGTATACTCGACTGTTTACTGACTGCTAGCAGCTTACAGACTGTCTCAATCTCCGAATGCGATCGCTATAGCTACGCATTATTTCTAGGGCAAACATGGGAGTCTGCTGTACGGCAAAGAGAAAATTCTTGCGCTCCATCACTGCTAGTTTACAGTCGCTTTTGGCGATCGCTGTAGAGGCACGTTTACTATCGGCATGAACTAATGCTCCTTCACCAAATATGTCTCCTTGTTTAATCGTTTCTAAGACTTTATCGTTGACGAAGATTTCTATTTCTCCCTCAACGATTCCATACATAGTATTTTCTGCATCTCCTGCTCTGAAGATAATATCTCCCGCACTAAATCTTTGGGGTTCAGGAGTAGTTTGGAAAATTTCTACGGTTTTTACTGGTGATAGCATTTAATTTAACCTCTACTAATACTTTTAAATATTTGTATCTGTGATGTCGCTACTCTGTTTTAAAACAGACATCATATTTGGTAAATATTAGGTTAACAGATGATTAAGTAAAAGTTATCAAACTCAAAGTAAAGAATTGAATACGAACTCAGTTAAAACAGTTTTCTGGCTGCCTGCAAAAATGAAACTGTAATTTCACGCCATTTTATTGATTGTTAGGTAAATCTCTTTCCGTTTTCAACCATCTGCTTTGGGGTTTAACCAGGAATTTGAGATAAATCGGAATTTTACCCAAGATGTAAAAAGGAATTCCCAGTAGACTTTTCAGAGGTAGATCGGCGCGTCCAAATTTAATCCAGGCGAGAAGTACGCCCAGAAACAAAAAGCTTCCTGCAATTGTAATAATAACGGCGGGAAGCAAAGAGACGGGAGTGAAAAGTGCGATCGCCCAGATAGAAATTGCAGCAGCAAACCAAGCCATAACCAGCAGAGACAGAGGTGGAATTAAAATATCTAGCGCCAAGCCTAAAGCAGCAAAATTCCCCGTTTTAATAAAGGCTTTTAATAGCCTAGGGACTTCGATGAGAATCATTTCTAGATGTCCGTGTTCCCAGCGCGATCGCTGACTTTGAGCGTCTTTGTCCTTCATTAGACGTCCCATAACTAGAGCCTGTTCGCAAAATACAGGAGTCGAACCAGCTAGGGCTAAATCTACAGTTAGCTGCATATCATCGGTAGTCTTGCTTCCCGCTAGAGAAACTTGACTGATTAATGACCAAGGAAACGCCATTCCCGAACCTGTTAGCAGGCTATGCCAACCCAGACGATTTAAGCCCAACAAACGAACTAAATTTTTCACCTTAATGGAAAACATCGAAATATTATCCTTGAGGCTTGGATCTTCCGGCTGTTCCATTAGATAGGTCGCCTGTACTGGTCTACCTGTAGCGATCGCCTTGCGGGTAATATTGGCAATCGTATTCGGTTCTACCATGCAGTCACCATCGAGAATAACCAGCACTTCTGGCGGTTCATTTTTAATCTGCTGCATTGCATAATCAAGAGCATATCCTTTCCCGCGATTAGTTTTATGCTCTCGCTCTAAAACTTCGACTCCCGTACTTCTAGCTAATTCTGCCGTGTTGTCATGGCAATTATCGGCAATCACCACAACTCGGTCTTGTTCTGTTAACTGAGTTTGTAAACCTTCAATTACTTCTTTAATTTGTTCGGCTTCGTTGTGAGCAGGAATTAAAATTGTAGTCTTGGGTCTGGGAGTATCGACGACCTTAGAGTTAGATACAGACGACAGAAAGGCGCTGAGACACTCGCTAAAAAATACGAGACAGGGAATTAAAACTAGAATTCCTAGCGCCAAAAAAACATAGTCTACTATCGTATTAAATTCCATTTTAATCAGTACAATGCTGGTTATTTCAGTAACACCATACTAGCTTTTGTCAAAATCCAGATCTTGATGATTGCCAGAAATAAAGTGTCATAAGATCGGTTTGTCGAGCTAATCGTGCTAAATTTGATTCATATAGATCTGGTGTTAATGCTCTACTGTCTCACCCAATTCTGAAAATTGACGACTCCATAAATCTAAGCGACGCTGTTAATTAGAGATTCAATTAGCAGACGATGTTAAGTGTGATTATTGCTGCAATTCAATTAAATTAAATCAATATGCTTGTTTCTATCTGTGTTATTACTTTTAAACGCCCAGAAGGTTTGAGAAGACTTCTTGAAGCGATTAATAATTTAACTTTTAAGACTGTTGAGCGCCCCGAAATCGAAGTGATCGTGGTGGATAACGACAGCGAAAATGTAGCTGCACAAGTTTGTCAGTCAATGAAAGCAAACTTTCAGTGGTCTTTAAAACATGACGTACAGACTCAGAGAGGAATCACTTATGCTCGCAACAAATCTGTTAGTTTAGCTAGTAAATCGGCTGATTTTGTTGCCATTATTGATGATGATGAAAGCCCAGAAACTTCTTGGCTAGAAGAGTTATTGTTAACTCAACAGAAATATAACGCGGACGTAGTGACAGGACCAATCATACCTCGGTTTATCGAAGACGATGTGCCAAGCTGGGTAAAAAAAGGCGGATTCTTTGATACTCCCCGCTATGAAACTGGACTAGAGCGTCATGTCGCCTTCACAAATAACGTCATGATTAAGGGAGAAGTTATTCGCCAGTATAATCCTGTGTTTGATAATCGTTTTGCGATTACTGGTGGAGAA
>JBCBEA010000579.1:0-3021 GCA_038529195.1 Cyanobacteria bacterium J06600_6 | reverse complement strand
AAAACAAGATAAAGTCACTGGTTTGCACCACTCCTTGAACCAGGTTGTTATAGCTTTCAATTAAGGATAGATGCAATAAGCCAGAACGCAGCCAACCTTCTAAACCGTTAGCAATTAGTTCGACAACCCAAAGTAAAAGTACCAGTCCAAAGGTCAAGATTCCAGCCAAAATTGTGCTGTTGGTTAGAGAAGAAATAAACATTCCCAAGGATAAAAAGCTAGCAGCTAGCAACACCAATCCCAAGTGTCCCAACAGCGGTAAAGCCAGCGGAATGGAAGGTTCTGCACCTCCCAAGGCGATCGCCTCATACAGAAGAGCCGGAAAAACCATAAAGATAAACAGACATGTTACCGCCAATAATTTTCCCAGTGCCACAACCCAGTTAGTAATGGGCGAAGTTGCCAGCAGCTCTAGAGTTCCCCGTTTTCTTTCTTCTGCATAAAGACCCATAGAAAGTATGGGCACAATCAAAATAGTTAGGGAACCCAAAATAGCTAAAAAAGAGCTTAAAAACTCCTTGACGACGTCAATTGAGCCAATATCTACCCCAGCTCGTTCACTGATTGCTATCTGCTGAATAATGCCCTGTTCGCCGAGCAAAATTTCGACAAAAAATAAGCCTGAAATAAACCAAAAAATTGCAGCCACAATATACGCTAGAGGCGAAGCAAAATATTCCTGTAGTTCTCGTTGGGCGATCGCTAAAATGTTGGCAAAGATCATTGGTGACTAGGAATTGTCCGTTGTTAATTGTTCATTGTCCACTGTTAAACTTTCTTCTGTAGTTAATTCTAAAAATACATCTTCAAGGCTGGGACGAGTGCGACGCATTTCATATAACTCCAATTTTTGCTGGATAATGGCTGCTGCAATATCTTTCCCTGGCTCGCTGTTGTTGGCACAGGCAACCTGAAGCAAATGGCGATCGCTCTGCTGCTTTGAATCCCAATCGACTGTTGCGACTCGGACGACTCCAGGAATTGCCGAGAGTAAAGGCACAATCTTGTCTATAGAACCAGCTATTTCCACCTCATAACCAGAGTTGCTGGCTAACTGCGCCTGAAGATTGAGCGGAGTGTTGCTTGTAACTACTTTGCCGTGATTAATAATCGTCACGCGATCGCAAATCATGCTGGCTTCGGGCAAAATATGTGTCGAAAGAATAACTGTGCGATCGCCAGCCAAACTTTTAATTAAGTTCCGCACCTCAATTATCTGTCGGGGATCTAAACCTACCGTTGGCTCATCCAGGATAATGACGGAGGGTTCATGAACAATTGCCTGAGCGATGCCTAGTCGCTGTCGATACCCCTGAGAAAGTTTGCGAATTATGGTATCTTGGCGCTCAAATAGCTGACATTTTGCCATGGCGTTAGAGACTTGACGCTGGCGATCTCCCGCCCGCACTCCCTTGATTTTTGCCACAAAAGTTAAAAAACCTTTAACACTCATGTCAGGATATAGAGGCGGTGTTTCTGGCAAATAGCCAATTCGACGGCGCACCTCCAAAGAATGCCGATGAACATCATAACCAGCAATCCTAGCCGTACCAGCAGTAGCGGGAAGATAGCCAGCCAAAATCCTCATGGTTGTAGTTTTTCCTGCCCCATTTGGACCCAAAAATCCGACTATTTCTCCCTCATCTACCGAAAAGTGAATATCTTTGATCGCCGTAGTTGAACCATAAACCTTACTTAAATGCTCTACTTCTATGGTCTTTAGGGACATTTATTTACCAACGATGGAGAACTCAAATATATGGCTTGATATACTTACGGGCAATTGCTGTGTCTAGCACCAATCGTGCGATCGCAAAACAAACAATGCTCTGTAAAACTAAACCACCTAAAAATAATAACTCAGATAGATTTAAATTCTTTTCGATTAAGGCTAGTCCCCTCACTAAACCAAACGCCAGCACCGCACCATCATTTAAATGAGAATTGCGATCGCTGCGAATCACGTAACGATACGTAACGCCAAATAAAAAACCACTTACTGCACCAATAGCCAAGCTAATTACCCAAGTCAGATTGATCGTGACGACGGCAAAACTCAACTCTGGAAACATATTTACAGCTAGACTTCGCACTAAAAACCAGAGGGATTCGGCAACGGTAAATGCCCCTGCACCAAAGACTCCCGCTTTGACCGACTCGATTCTTTCTGTAACTAAACTAGGCACAATTCCCCACCACAAAATACCGCTTAAGAAGTATGATAGGGTTTATACTTGCCAAATTAAATAGATATTTCAAAACAAAATTAAAAGCATGGATATTTTAACTTTAGGCTGGGTTTCAGTCTTAGCTTTATTTTCCTGGTCGATCGCAATGGTTGTCTGGGGTCGTAACGGATTCTAATTAGGGATTCTAAACTGTGGAAACAAATCAACTGCTCAATACTCTCTTTTTGGTAGCTGTAGGTATTTTGGTGATTCTCAGTTTGGGAATTTCCTACCTCACCATTGTTCAGTGGCGCGATCGTCGTCGTCAAGGGCGGGACAAAAGAGGTGGAGCTTAACGGTATCCAAGCATCGGTTGCTAATTCAAAACAATATTTTCAGTCTAGGGATGCTATTTTTAGTGTCCCTATTGTTTTTTATTAGGAGGCAGAGGGCAGAGGGCAGAGGGCAGAGGGCAGAAGATGGTTTAATTCAAGGGATCGCAGCGAATTTCGATTATGAAACCGTCAGGATCGTAAATATAGTAACCTTTTCCCGTGAGCCGAGTAACTACGTCGATCGCCATGGGAATTTGCAGTTGTTTAAGAGTAACTACCGCCTCGTCAAATAGCTGCGGGGCAATATCAAATGCTAGATGATTGGCGCGGGTAAACTGTTGTTCTGGATCTGGGTTGGGTGGAGATAATTCTGGTTCAGCAAACAGATCGAGAATTATGCCGTCGGGAGTACGAAAATTGCAGACTTTGCCTGCGGCGACTAGCTTGACTAAAGTTGAAGGCACTTCATTTCCTTCTAGCTGATGTAAGCCGAGAATCTTGCCATAGAAATTCTTGGA
>JBCBEA010000578.1:0-3029 GCA_038529195.1 Cyanobacteria bacterium J06600_6 | reverse complement strand
ACAAAATGTTTACAATTAATTTGGACCTTAAAAAGCATTTTTATCTTTTATTAACCTTGCTTCAAAAGCGGTTTCATTAGAGAGATTTGTTTGATAGCGGGGTTAATCTGATTTTTTAATCATGCCTAATAATGCAAAATGCTGAAAAGGCATAAATTTGAAAAAACTATAAAATGCTTTTTAAGGTCCAAATTAATTGTAAACATTTTGTAAGATGATAGATTGCTCAAAATTATGCTGATAATTTCCCCAGACAAGCATCGTTCAACAAAAAAAGGTCGTAACCATAGCTACGACCTGAAAAAATACTCAACTTTTAACCTGAGATTACTCAGTAACGTTATTTAATAAACAACATTTCTTGATAAGTTGGTAGAGGCCAAAGATCGTCTGCAACTTCTGCTTCCAAGGCATCGACATCGGCTCTCACATCATCCATCAAAGAGCGAAGAGTACTAGCTGAGTACTGCATATGTTCTTCTACGCCACCGAAATCTTCTTTCTCTAATGCCGAACTTAGTTTAGATACTTTATCCGTCAAAGAGTTAGTTAACTCGGCAACAGTTTTAATGTTGTCTTGATTGAGATTGATCCCCATTTCTTCTAAGCCAGCAACAGTAGTGGCAATATCAGCTAAATGGCGCATGGCAATTGGGTAAATTGAAGTCTTAGCCATGTCAATCACCAACTTAGCTTCTACTTCAATCGAAAGAATATACTGTTCGGCATAAACTTCAAAACGGCTTTCTAGTTCTGTTGGAGAAAGAACCCCTGTCCGTTCGAATAACTCTTCAATATATTTTTCTTTGAGTACAGGTAGAGCGTCAGCAGTAGTGGGTAAGTTAGCTAGACCTCTCTCTTCCACGGCCATTTTATGCCATTCATCAGAGTAGCCGTCGCCACCGAAAATAACTGCGCCGTGCTTTTGCATGACTTCTTTGATAGTCGCTACAACCGCATCATTTAGTTTTGTGCCTTTACCCAGCTCGCTTTCTAAAGAATCGCCAATCACAGTTAAAGAATCTGCCAACATGGTGTTGAGGGCAATTAAGGGACCTGAAACAGACTGACTCGAACCAACTGCTCGAAACTCGAAACGGTTGCCAGTAAAGGCAAAGGGAGAAGTACGGTTGCGATCGCCCGCATCTTTAGCCAAAGGAGGAAGGGTATTTACTCCAAAATCCATCTGACCGCTATGGCTATAGCTATCGTCTAGTTCTCCAGAAGCAATCTTATTAAACACTTCTTCTAGCTGAGAACCAAGATAAACTGACATAATCGCTGGAGGAGCTTCATTAGCACCCAAGCGGTGATCGTTACTGGCATTAGCAATTACTGCTCGCATTAAAGGACCATACTTATGTACTCCGCGAATCACCGCAGCACAGAAAACTAGGAACTGAATGTTTTCGTGGGGAGAATCACCAGGGTCGAGTAGGTTACCCTGAGTTGAGTTACCAACAGACCAGTTTACGTGTTTACCCGAACCGTTGATTCCAGCAAAAGGTTTTTCATGCAGCAAACAAATGAAACCGTGCTTTTTGGCAGTTTGGCGTAACAGAGTCATAATTAGCTGCTGGTGATCTGAAGCTACGTTAGCAGCTTCAAAAATTGGCGCAATTTCAAATTGACCAGGAGCAACCTCATTATGTCTGGTTTTGGCAGGAATACCCAGGCGGTACATTTTCTTTTCCACATCCTGCATGAATACCTGAACTCGTTCGGGAATTGCTCCAAAATAGTGATCGTCAAACTGCTGACCCTTGGCGGGAGGCTTACCAAATAAAGTTCTTCCCGATAATAGCAAATCGGGACGAGTGTTGGCAAAATGGGAATCAACTAAGAAATACTCTTGTTCCGCACCACAGCTAGAGTTTACGGGAGCAACGCTACTGTTACCCAAAAGTTTTAAGACTCTAGTTGCTGCCTTGTTCATTGCCCCAATCGATCGCAACAAAGGCGTTTTCTTATCTAGTGCTTCCCCAGTCCAGGATACAAAGATTGTGGGAATACAAAGAGTTACCCCATTGTCTGTTTCCATCAGGTATGCAGGACTAGTTACATCCCAAGCTGTATAGCCTCTGGCTTCAAATGTTGAGCGAATACCACCGTTAGGAAAAGAAGAACCGTCTGGCTCACCCTGTACTAAAAGCTTGCCTGCAAATTCGCAGATGGCGCTACCGTCGCCTTGGGTAGAAATAAAACCATCATGCTTTTCAGCAGTGGCGTTGGTCATGGGATAAAAGACGTGGGCGTAATAAGATGCACCTTTGGAAATTGCCCAATCTTTCATCGCTGATGCCACAGTATCGGCGATCGAAATATCTAGCTGTTCCCCAGCTTCGATGGTTTTCTTCAGAGATTTAAAGACACCTTTAGGTAGACACTGCTTCATTTTGCTGAGGCTAAAAACGTCTACTGCCCAAAGGTCTTCTAAACGAGCTGCTGAAGCAACAGGAATGGGTTCTCTTTCTGTAATTTGATAAATTGCTTGTGCGCGAGATTCGTATCCCATGACGGTTATATATTATTCTTGCAGGTATTTTGTTCACTCGATGGTACTAGGTCGCAATTGCCGAAAATGTAACTTTAGTAACAGAATTTTGTTTCCTAATTAACGTTCAAAAGTTCAAGATCTCAAAGCTTAAAAATCAAGACAAAAAGCGTAAGGCTGGAAATTCTCTGATTTAAAATTACTTTTGATAGTCAGCCTGTTCTGCTCGGTGCATAAAATATCCAAACTAGATGAGATTGCAGCCAGAAGTGCGAGGGACTGATAATTCAGTGGATGGAGCCAAGCCAAGAGGGTAAAGAATTTATCTGGTTTTTAGCTTTAAGATTAGTGAATTTCAAAATTGCGATAAGTACTTCACCCTTAAAGATTAGTATCTGAAGCTCAATCTCAAAAAAAGCTACGGAATATTTTAAGGCTACAGACCCAGACGATGAAGTTAAGCTTTATAGCAATTTTGAAATTCACTAATCTTAAAGCTAAAAACCAGATAAATTCTTTACCCTCTTGGCTTGGC
>JBCBEA010000577.1:0-3036 GCA_038529195.1 Cyanobacteria bacterium J06600_6 | reverse complement strand
GGGTGGCGCACCAAAGAAAGAGAAGTAAAAGATATTGCTCGGCAGGTGCTATCCGTCTTAAACTTCTCTTTCTTTGGTGCGCCACCCCGACTCTACCCAGGCGGAGAGGGATTTTCCTGGCGCTAAGGCTTGAGCAAGATAGAAAGCACGATTATTAGGAGTATCGATTTGGAAATAGTCCAGATATTTAGGAATGGCGGGATGATTTAACTTGGCTAATACCTCGGCTTCCCGTTCAAATAGTTCGATTTGCTTCCAATCTTTGAGGCGATCCAGGGATAAGGCTTTTAGCGCAACCTCTTGTTTCGTTTTGAGATCTTCGACTCGATAGGTAATACCGCTACTGCCTCTACCAAGTATATCGATTACTCGATAGCAATTACGCTTGTTAATACCCTTGGAATTACAAATAATTGATTCTGACTGATGTTCCAAGCTCATAGTCTTAAGCTCTTTAATGGCATAATCGCGCCACGATTTTAGCTTTGGATTGTATGGCTTGAATATGGTCTTTTTACGGAAAATTTTCTGAAATCGGTTGGAAAGCGGAATTTTATCCGTCTAAACCGTATCTGAATAGAAAGTAGAAGTTTGAGTCAATTTAAAGATTAGCAAGAAGGTAGATGCTCAAAGATTGAAATTATCCTAAAGTGTTAGAAATCGACAATTATGATGCAATATTTACATGGATAGCGATAGCTTAGGTGAGTTTCACGATCGCCTTTCTCAACTCAAACTAAAACTCCGCAATAATAATATTTATCAGCGCAAACTTGCTTTAGATGAATTGGCAACTATCCCTTCGGAGTCAGCATTGCCAATTTTGATCGAACTTGCAGCATCTCAAGATTTTGCTCTGCGTCGGATTGCGGTCATGGGAATGGGTAATCATCTCACAGAAAAATCTTTTGAATTACTGATGCAGGTTTTAGCCACAGAGAAAGATGCTAATGTCCTCGCCGAAACTGCGAACTCTTTATTTGAATTTGGCGCTCGCGCGATCGCACCTTTGGAACAGTTATTTAGCAATTCTGACAACTGGTTGGTACATCAAACAGTAATTTCAATCTTGGTAGACGGTCAGAATCCCGATGTTCTACTGCGGGTTGCAAAATTAGCGATCGCCGATGACGATCAAACCACCAAAGAAACAGGCATACTTGCACTTAGTCGTTTGCTGAACACGCCTTTAAAACAACAGGCACTAAATATTTTTACGACTTTAGCCGAAGCTGAATACTGGCGTACTAGATGGCGCACGGCGATCGCCCTAACCGCATCTCAAGATCCCCAAGCGAGGGAATTACTCAGCCAACTACAAAAAGACGAGCATTACCGAGTAGTGGCAGCGGCTTTGGAAGTTCCTAGATAATAAATAGGTTGGCGTAATTAATTGTAAAACAGAGGAGAGCAGGGGAAGTAGAGGAAGCGGAGGAGGCGGGGAAGCAATATTAAATCTGTCTTGGAAACATTTTGAATCAATTAGGAGATCGCACTCTTAAAGTTATCGAGATAGTGCGATCGCCAATATTCTAGATTACGAAAATCAAACCGAATTTATTCTTCAGGTAAATCGCTTACTCCTGTAAAATGCTCGATAATGACTTCAAGCTTGGCATCTAAGCGATTAAACCGATGTTCGCTGTTCTGTTCCAACCGATTGAGTCGAGACTTAATTTCGTCCAAGTCTTCTTCAATTGCCTCAAAAGATGAAGATATGCGTCCCCTTGGCTCTACATCTAATTCAATAGTTTTCAATCTTTGTTGTAAATTGGCAATCTTTCTATTGTGTTCGTTTATTTTTTTATTTTGTTCCCGCTCTTGTTCGTTCATTCGTTATACTTTACTTGAGTTTTAACTTAGGAAGTCTCTATTGATTTGCAGTCTGGAGACTTCCTTTTTAGTTTATATCAACTATAAATTAAACAAGCGATCGCACTATTAAAGTTATCGAGATAATGCGATCGCCAATATTCTAGATTACAAAGATAAAACCGATTAACCAACCAAAAAGTTAGCAGGGTTTTGATCGTAACGATGTCTTACAGGTAAAGGTTCGGACTGTGCTTCTCCTACTAGTGCAGCAGTCTGTTCTAAGGCTGTACGGAGCTGTTTCGCGGCATAGATCGACATGTCTCTAGGAACATTAATGCGATCTCGCAAATATCTTAGAGCAACATCTGAACCGACGGGAGGGGTAACGGTATCTCCTGTCATCATGCTGGTTAAGGCACAGCGTAAGGCTTCATCATATAATTCGCTGTTAGCAGGGTTGGCTTTGATAATATTACCCTTATGTTTAATCACCCGTTGCAGAGCTTCCTGACGGGAGTTTTCGGGTTCGGGATAGCCAACGTCGGGGAGTTTAAACCAATCACCACGATCGACTTTTTCCTGATTGGCTAAGGCTTCGGGCGAGCCATTACTATAGCAGCCTCCCATCTGTGGGGGTAGATCGTGGACATGGGTATGAAAATCGCTTTGAGTGCCTCGATAGGTAGATCGAGTTTCCATTGCCTCAAACCAGGCGGACATACGCGGGTTATCTGACCGTAGAGAATAGCCTTTGTAGTAGTAAAGACTGGCATTCATCCGTTCGACATAGGGGGTAAATATTACGTCGGCGGTGCTAAACTCTTCCAGGAAATATGCTCCAGAAGTTGAAGCCAAAGCTTCTTCCACTAATGCCACTGCTTCAACAAACTGTTGGCGATTCTTTTTCTCTTGTCCAGGGAAGATAGCTCGATAGCACAGCCAGCTACACCAAGCTCGAAACAGTACTCTTTCTAGCTGTCTCAGGGTTAATACTCTTTTATCCTGCATCCCCAAGTAAAGTACGCCAAAAGCTTTTTCTAAAGCAATCAGAATATCATCACTTTCGGTAATGATTCGTCCGTCTAACTCAACTGCTGGCAGCATTCCCGACGGCACTTTACGCTTATACCAGCTTTCCTTTTTGCCGTAACAGAACATCGTTACCTTTTGAATACGGTAAGGGATTTGTTTTTCTTCTAGCCAAAGCCAAATTTTTTGGCA
>JBCBEA010000576.1:0-3052 GCA_038529195.1 Cyanobacteria bacterium J06600_6 | reverse complement strand
AGCTAAACCTTCTCTGGACTTGTCTCCGTTCCCCGCTTGACAAACAATATACCGCCTTAACTTGTCACCAATGGGAATTGGGGATTGGGAAGAATTTTATTTCTATAATTCTTAAGACGTGCTAGTAGCTTGGCTTTACTCATGTAAAAAGCACAGTAAGTGGCAACTATATCATGGGAAAAATCGAGATTTTAAACTCGACCGCAATTTCTCGAACCCTCAAAAGAACGATCGCCTGAATTATTGGTCGGATACGCCGTTAAAATAATTTCCCCAGACTCAGTTACTTTTACTCCTCTAGCTGGCTGTATTTTGCCGATACTAGTTTCAATCGGCTGCATAATAGCTGACGCCGAATTAGTTTTGCCGTCAATCGTCGTGTTGAGCGAATTTAGAGGTAGTCCTGGTTCGGGGGGAATGCCACCTTTGCCAACAACCGATAGCCCATTTTTGGCTGACTCTCTGCCAGCTTGACAGGCTTGTGCGAGGGTTTGTTCTGAATCAACGGTCGCAATTTTATTGATCGAATCTAGGTCGAGAAGGTTATCAGACGCAAGACTTAAGTTACCAAAGATAGCCGAACTAGCATCAATTCTGTTGGTAGAATCTTGAGGATTATCTGGATTGGCAGCGCCGAATTCAAAGCCAAAAATAGTTTCTGTGGCGATATTGATGTTGCCACCAATTCCTCGTTCGGAGCTAGCGATAATATTGTTGCTACCGTTCGGAAAACCAATTAGAAATCTAGTATCGATCGCAATATTGCCACCATCGGCACGATTGAAAGCTTCTGCAGAAATACGGCTATTGTTATCTAAAGTTAGATTGCGGTCGACATCGAGCAAAATCTCGCCCCCCTGTCCAAATGCGGTAGTCGCAGCGATCGCTGCACTATTATTTAGATTCACCACCTCGGCTTGTAGAGCGATCTGTCCTCCATCTCCCATACCCTGACTGCTGACGGTAATAATTCCATTGTCAGTAATATCCAGTGTTTTCGTGGTTACAGAAACATTCCCTGCTTCCCCAGTTACACCCATTTCTGTATTGGCAAATAAACCACTGGCAAAATTCTCTGGATCGGTTGCCGATATTGACACAGAATCCAAAGCGACAAGATTAATATTTCCACCATTGCCCACCGCCTCAGATTCCGCACTAGTAGAAATTTCGCCATCAATCAAACTAAGGCGATCGACATTAATAGCAATACTGCCTGCATCACCCTGACCGCTAGTGCTGCTATTTAACTCTGCCTGATCAGCAATCGAAAGTTGCGCTGCATCTAGAATAATACTGCCCGCATTACCAACGGCATCTTCATCCACCTCAGTAGAGATTTCGCCATTAATCAAGCTTACTTCCGACGCATCAATATTAATGCCCCCTGCGTTTCCTGTTCCTTCAATGCTGTTGCTTATTTCGCCTTCATTGGTTACTATCAGCGATCGCGTTACCAAATTAAGATCGCCCGAATTGCCGACACCATCTTCACCAACGCTACTAGAAACGGCACTATCTTCGCCGTCAATTGCAATCTGTTCTGCGATTTGAAGATTGATATTGCCCCCATCGCCTTCCCCAAAAACGCTGGCATCAACTCTTCCACCGTTAGTTAGAGTCAGATTAGTGGCAGTAATGTCAATCGTTCCCCCGTTTCCTTCACCGATCAAATCGCGATCGTCTAACTCGTCATCCAGATCCGTATTATCTTCAGCATCTTCCTCTTCATCTTCGTCTATTCCCAGGGTGGCAAAAATACCGCTATCGCCCTCGACGTTTAGATCGCCAACTGTGGTGATATTAATTGTTCCTGCATTTCCCCGACCGAAGGAGCTAGCATTGATCGCGCTATCTTCAGCCAAACTAAGACTCGCAGCCAGAAGATTAATATTCCCCGCATTACCTGTTGCCTCAGGGTCAACTTGATTCAAGATCAAACTATTGGCATCAAGGACAATATTGCCCGTTGCTTCAATTGAGATATCTCCTGCCTGAGCGTCACTAAAACTAGATTCCTCGGTGATTCCTGCCTGCAACAAACTACCGTCGATCAAAGTTACGTCATTACCATATAGAGCAATATTCCCGCCTCCAGCACCTCTCACATCAATATCTGTAGCATCGCCAAAAGTTAGATTAGCTCTAGATACGTTTTCGGGAAACGTCAGGCTACCATCGGTTTCAATAGTTACAACCCCCGTATTTCTCAAACCGCCAATTTCAATACTGCCACCAGAAGCGATCGCTTTTCCTCCTGCAAAATCAATATCACCTCCAACCAAACTCAAGGTGCCTCCCGTTGTTACTGCCAATCCCGATAAATTACCCGCAGCATCAGCAGCAACAGAGCGATTAATTATCGGACTAGGACTTTCTCGCAAGTTTAAGCCGATAGGTGCGTTGATGCTCAAAACTGGACTGTCTAGATCTTCAACCGCACTAAATCCTCCATCCTCGAACAAAATGCGATCGGCAGTACTGCCATAAAACGAACCGCCCACATCTAACCTGGCATTCTCACCAAAAACAATGCCCGCAGGATTGATCAAAAATAAGCTGGCGCTACCATTGGCTCTAATCAGCCCATCAATATTCGAGAGATTCCCCCCCGTTACCCGACTAAAAATATTGGCAAGATCGACATCATTATTAAAAAAAGCTTCACTGCCAGTAGTTACAGAAAAATCCTGAAAGCTATGAAATAAATTGTTGCCTCTAGTTTCTCCTCCAGTTATCTCAGCAACATTATCGGCTTGGGTAACTTGAGTATTTAGAGTATTGTCAGGAGTAACCTGAGCTTGTACAGCACTACCGAGGCAAAAACAGCTAAAAGTAAGCAGACTAATTCGTAGAGGCAAAAATGTAGATCGATTTTGGTTCATGTTACGTACGAAATGGCAAAGCTAAGAACTACTTCTCTCGGAAGAAGCGAGGATCGAGGCAAAATATTCGCTTCTCAAGACCAGTAACGTACTTTATAGCCTATAAATCTTAACTAAGTAGCCGAACCAAACCAAATATAGCATTACGTTATAGAGTTAGGACGTTA
>JBCBEA010000575.1:0-3054 GCA_038529195.1 Cyanobacteria bacterium J06600_6 | reverse complement strand
AAAAGGGTAAATCGACATTTATCAATTTACCCAAAACTAAAAAACTATGAAAACTATTATTCGACATTCATTTTAGCCAACTCTTGCCAACACAAATATAAGGCGCGAGGGACATGAAAACAGCCTTTCCATTTACCGCCTTTGAGGTTGAGTAATATTTCACCACGACAGTTCAAGTAGCCAAACCATTCACCGTGCTCGTAATCCATAAACTTACTCCAAGAATAGTTATGAACCTTTTCAAACCACTCCCAGCATTCCTGTCGTCCAGTTAGATTAAACCCCATTAGCAGGGCAACTAAAGTTTCCAAATGCACCCACCATAATTTTTGATCCCATTCAAGCTGATGTAGAGGATATCCCTTCGCATCCATAAAATAGTAAATACCCTCGTATTCCTTGTCCCAGGCAAACTCTAAGGTCTTAATTACTACATCCACAGCGCGATCGATTAAAGCCGTATCTTGGCGACGACGGGCAATATCCATTACAAACCACATTGCCTCGATACCATGACCAGGATTGATTAATCTACCGTCAAAACAGTCCAGATGCCCCCCTTTGGGAGTTACATTCTCGTACATCAAGCCTGTGTCAGCATCCAGAAAATCCTGCATTACCTCAGTGACGGTGCGGTCTAAAACCGCTTCTAGTTCTCGACCTTCAAGCAACCAGTCCATTTCGAGAGATAGGTTTGCCAAGATCATGGGTACGGCTAAACTTTTAAGCGATCGCGTACCTGGAAATGCTTTGTTATATTTACCCTTAGGATTATCTTGACGACGCAAAACATTATTATATGTCTGCAAAGCTATCTCTTTTGCCGAATCTTCCCCCGAAGCTAGAGCATATTGACTAAAAGCCATCGCTGCAAAACAATCTGAAAAAATATTATAAGGCTGTACCAACGGTTGTCCCTGGCGATTTAAAGCAAAATACCAGTTTCCGTCTGCATCTCGACCATGTCTGGCTAAAAACTCTGCGCCATGACGGGCAAGGTTAAACCATTCTGGTTTTTGTTCTAGACGATTGTAGAACATGGAATACGTCCATACCTGACGGTTTTGCAGCCAGATAAACTTGTCCGTATCATAGACGTTTCCCTCGCGATCTAAACAGGTAAAATAGCCTCCATACTGGCGATCGCGGGAATTATCTGACCAAAAGGGTAAGACATTATTTAACAAGGTGTCTTTATATAGTCCAGCTAGTTTCTTAGTTTGATTCATTGACTTATCTCAAACAAGCCTCAGTAAGTAAATAAAAAAGCAGATGAAAATAATATCCAAATTAGAATATAAGTCACTCTAACCTTCTTTAGTCAAAGCTTAAGGATCTAAGTAGAAAAATAATTGAGTTTTACTGATGCAGTTACCTTGCACCTAATATCTGATATTTAAGCTTTTATTTATAATTGCTAAAATTGAATGATTTTGTTGTTTATATGTATTTTTACTGTGTGCAAAAATACACTTATAAAATTATTTTTATTTTATGTAATCTAGTACACTCTTATCATCAATCATAGCCATAACAGAAGAGTTGTAAATAGTTTTTAGGCAATTATACGGCTGAATAATCATCAATTTACATCATGTTTATCTTAGGATAAAGTTATCGAATTACGAAAGCTTTATTTTTCCGTTTATTGGTGCAGGTAATTATTTTTTTTGTTTATAGTGAAAGGCTATTTTGTTAAATGATGAGCAATAAAATTAAAATATTAATAGTTGAAGATGAATTACTAATAGCAAAGAATACGGCAAAAAAACTTGTGAAATTTGGCTATAGTGTGGAAAAAATAGTTTCTACTGGTCAAGCAGCAATTGATTTTGTTGCCGACTATAATCCGAATTTAGTTTTGATGGATATTGCTATTAAAGGCGAAATGGATGGGATCGAAGCTGCATCTCGGATTAAAGATATCTCTGATGTACCCATTATTTTTATGACGGCATATGCCAACGATGAAACTCTAGATAGAGCAGCAGAAACAGGTTGTTATGCTTACTTGATTAAGCCGTATAAAGAGAAAGAGCTACAGGCTACGGTTAAAATGACCCTAAATAAGCATTTAGAGCAGTCTACTATTAGACAGGCAATGCAGTCCTCTCTTAATGAATATTCATCAGAATATGACGATATTTATCAAGATAATTTGACTGGGCTCCCAAATAAGCTTTTCTTGCGAGATTTATTCGATTATTTATTATCAGTTACAGAGAAGCAAAATGAATCTATTACTGAATCAAATCTAAGAGATAATTTGATCTGCGTATATAATATAAGTCTTGACCGACTGTCTAAAATTTGCAATTCTTTAAGCAAAGATGAAAGCAATGCTTTAGTTAAGCAGGTTGCCGAACGTTTAAAAAAATGTGTTGGTCAATTTGATACTGAAGGCTCAACAGTTTATCTTCAGTCTGATAATTTTGTAGTACTTTTACCAGTAAAAGAACGTTTAAGTGCAAATAAATGTGGAAATTTACTCCTCGATACTCTAAAGCAAAGTTTTATCATTGGCGAGCATGAAGTATATCTCTCTCCAATTATTGGCATTGCTTTATCTCCAAGCGACAGTAGTGACATCACCGAACTCATAGAACAAAGTACCAAAGCAATCCAGTATGCGAAAAGTAAAGGTGGAAATCGCTGTCAGGAGTTTACCTTTGCTTTTAACATCAAGCAAAATCGAGTTACGGACAATCTAAGACTAGAATCAGAGTTACATCACGCTTTAGAAAGACAACAGTTTGAGCTATATTATCAGCCAAAAGTAGAGCTTAAAAACAGTTCTATTATTGGTTCCGAGGCACTGATCCGCTGGAATCATCCCAAGATGGGTAGAATAGATGCTGATAAATTTATTCCCATAGCCGAAGATATTGGTCTGATTAAACCGATTGGAGAGTGGGTTTTGACCACTGCCTGTCGTCAGATGCGAAAATGGCTCGATGCGGGAATCAGGACTCAGCAAATTAGTATTAATTTATCTGGAGCGCAGTTTAAACAGTCTGACTTATTTCATCAAATCACTCAGATTTTGTTTCAAAC
>JBCBEA010000574.1:0-3063 GCA_038529195.1 Cyanobacteria bacterium J06600_6 | reverse complement strand
TCAAATTTTTCTACCGCTCTTTCTAAGCCGAGGGTTCCTTCCTGAATTAAGTCCAGTAGCTCTAGACCACGATTTTGATACTTCTTAGCTACGGAAACCACCAGACGAAGATTAGCCTTAATCATGTGTTCCTTGGCGCGAATACCGTTTTTCTGCACCCGATCTAATTCTTTTACGTCACAGCCGATCACTTCTGCCCAGGCTTGCTTACCTACTGCTAGTTTTTCTTTAAGGATTGGAATCTCCATTCCGACTGCCATCGACCATCTCTTCATTGATGGGCGGTGACTTAGCTGAGTTACCAGGCGATCGTGTACATCAACTAGTTTGGAAAACTCTTGTAGAACCGTATCTCCTGCCTCAGAAGCTTTGGTTCTTTCTTCTAAAATCTTGATATGACGCTGTACTTTTTGAGCCTCGGAAACTTCTTCATCTCTTTCCAAAAGGGGGACTCGACCAATTTCCTGCAAATACAGTCTAACTAAATCAGTAGTAGTACGACTGCCTCTGCGAGCAATGGTATCAGGATCGGCGCTTTCTAAATCTAGCTCGACAAGTTCTTCGGTCAATTTATCAGAACTATCTTTGTCTAAATTAACTCCTGGCTCCAAATTTAAATCAGTATCAGGAGCAGAATTGTGTCCTTCGGTTTCTGTGTATGAAGAATTAGCAAGCATAGGGATCATTTAATGACGACTCAAGTGAAGGTTGTGGGCGTAACTTCCTCTTCTTCTAGATTGCCCAATTCGCTTTAAAAACGAACACAAACCAAGGGTTTTGGCTGTTTCCCAGGTTTTTTGGCTTTCTTTTACGTGATAATACTGCCACATGGCTGTTGTATCGATCACTTGAATAGCGAGGAGGCTTTCAAATATTGCTTTATGGTGGGTTGAAGTATCAACATAGCTAAAAGTTCCCCAGTTCGTAAAAACTTTATATTTATTTACAAAGATGCTAAAAAAAACGTTTACTATAATCGCCTATATTGATCTTTAAATAGTTTGCCTGTTATGGAATACAGCTTTTCGACCTGGTGATTTGGAAAAAAAGACAAAAAAAGAAATCACTTTAAATAAGTGACTTCAATTTAAAAAAACAGATAGTTTGTGGTAAGTAATTATACGGTAGAAATATTAGTTTTTTGGCGAGGATAAAGCTGCATTAAGGCTCGAACTTGTTCTGCATGATAAGAGCTACGAGTAAGGGGGCTAGAAACTACCTGGAGGAAACCAATTGACTCCCCAAATTGTTGCCAAGCTTGGAATTGTTCAGGAGTAACAAAGTCTTTAACTCCCAAATGTTTTTGAGAAGGTTGAAGATATTGCCCAATGGTAAGAATGTCACAATCTACGTCTCTTAGACCTTGAATTACTTCCCGCACTTCGCGATCGCTTTCTCCCAAGCCTGTCATAATTCCAGATTTTGTATAGACCCAGGGGGCAATCTGGCGCGCTTTTTGCAATAACTCTAGCGATCGCTGATAATTCCCTTGAGGGCGGACTCGTTTGTAGAGTCGGGGAATGGTTTCTGTATTATGGTTTAAGACATCGGGTTGAGCAGCCAGAATCATGGCTAAGGCATCCCAGTTGCCACAAAGGTCGGGAATTAGCAATTCGATGGTAGTTTGCGGAGATATTTTTCTCACTTCCTCAATGCAGCGAACAAATTGAGATGCACCCTCGTCGGGGAGGTCGTCCCGATTCACGGAGGTAATTACTACGTGGTTGAGTTTAAGACGTTTGACTGCCTCAGCTAGCTGTAATGGCTCATTCGGGTCGAGCGCCTGGGGTTTTTTCTCAAAGTCAATATCGCAATAGGGACAAGCTCTGGTGCAGGCAGGACCCATGATTAGAAAGGTGGCTGTGCCGACGCTAAAGCATTCACCAATATTGGGACATGATGCTTCTTCACAGACGGTATTAAGGGCAAGATCTCGAAGTATTTCTTTGACGCTACCCACTCGTTCGATTTGGGGTGCTTTAACCCTCAGCCAGTCTGGTTTGGCTACCATTGCCGATCGCTCCAGTTTTTATAATTATGTAGTCTTTTATTTTATCTTGTTCTCAAAAGATTATCTTTAAGCAATACTATCTATCGCTTTAATTATGAGCGAGCTACTGGCAACTTGAGCAATCCAGAAATTGCGCTCGTCACTCCTCAAAATCAAGGTTTTCCCCACAGCGTGACGGTGGATGGGGAAACCACATTTGGTCAGCACGTGGGAATAATTCTCACGTATATCGCTATAGTCCAGAAGGCAAACAGGTAATGAAAATCAAACTACCCACTTCAAAAATTAGCTGCGTTACCTTTGGAGGAGTTAATTGCGATCGCCTATTTATCTCTTCTGCCAGAGATGAGCTTAAAACAATTCTCATCAGAAAAAATGGTTGCCAGCAAAAATTAAGCTATCAGGAGCTTTGTTCCATCACCAGGCAAACATCAAGAGGAAACCAAAGTTTATGTCTCGTATTGGTCTTTAATCATTTATGACTCTATATAATTCCATCGGTAAAAACTATAACGCCACCCGCAGACCAGACCCCAGAATAGTTCAACAATTGCTGAAGCTATTAGATTTACCCTTGGGTAGTATGGTCGCCGATTTAGGTGCGGGAACGGGCAACTATAGTCGAGCCATTGCTGAAGCGGGATATCAGGTAGTAGCGATCGAACCTTCCTCAGTAATGCGCCAACAGGCAATCCCGCACCCTGACGTAAGCTGGATTGCAGGAGCAGCAGAAGCAATTCCCTTAAAAGATCGCAGCGTCGATGGAGTAGTGGTAATGTTGGCATTGCATCACTTCAGCAATTTAGCCCAGGGTCTGAAAGAAATTAATCGAATTGCTAAAACAGGCAAGATGGTGCTGTTTGCATTTGAACAGAAAAAAATTCCTGACTTTTGGCTAGCCGACTATTTTCCTTATTTTATTCGCGACACTCTCACCACTTTTCCTAGCACTCAGGAAATTGCCCAGGTGATAGAACAAATTAGTCAAAAGGAAGTGGAAATTATCCCTTATCTTTTACCTACTAATTTAAGCGATTTATTTGCTGCTTCGG
>JBCBEA010000573.1:0-3068 GCA_038529195.1 Cyanobacteria bacterium J06600_6 | reverse complement strand
GCTGATTAACGTGAACTTATCGTCTTTCTATTTTTCATCTAATTCTTATTTTAAAACGACTATAAATAGAGTTGCACCACATAAAAAGCCGATCGCAAAAGGTCAGTCACTCCAGTCGATTTAATCAAAAATCAAAGTTAAGCCTTAACGATATTCTGAATGTTACGCTGAATCTCACTCCACTGACGGGGAAAACGATCCTGCGTATAAACCAACAGGGCTTTATTTAAAAAGGCGATCGCTTTCTGTTTATTTTCTGCTTGATCGCCCTTAACTCGATGACGATAAGCCCCGCCAATATTGTTGTTGAGCATTGCCCAGTTGTAGGGGAAATTTTCTAAAGTATGAATTGACAGAGCATTTTCATAGTGAGAGATTGAGCGTTCAATATTCTTTTCTTTTTCCCCTTCGATCCGAGATTGAAAAGCATTGCCCAAATTATTTTGTAGCATTGCCCAGCGGTTGGGGTGGGCAGCCAGGGTATAAATAGTCAAAGCCTGTTCGAGATGCTCGATCGCCGTTTCGATATTTTCGGCTTTGTTTCCCTCTCGGCGGTTGGGATAAATATCGCCTAAATTATTGTGAGATGCTGCCCAATCCTGAGGGTATTCGGACAAAGTATGGACAGATAAAGCACGGTTGTAGCAAATAATTGCCTGCTCAATATTTTTCGCTCTTGTTCCCGCTTCACGATAGGAGTAAGCAATGCCCAGGTTGCGCTGGGTATTGCCCCAAATGTAAGGATATTTCTCTTGGGTAATGACTTCTAAAGCTAGCTGGTAGGTGGCGATCGCCTGTTCAACATTTAACTGACGCTTACCCAAAACGCGATCGCGATAAACGTTACCTAAATTTGACTGGATCATCGCCCAATCTTTTGCATGAGTTGTAGGCAGATAAACCTTGAGTGCTGCCCGATATGACACAATTGCCAGCTCGATATTATTCGCTTTATCGCCTGCGGGATAGGCGCTGATCAAATTACCAAAGTTAATTAAATCATTCGCGATCGCTTTTCCCTGGTTTGGTTCAACCGACACGATTGTTCCATTTGCCCATTGGCTGAGAATCTTAGTTGTATTGCGATCAAATTTATCCTGATTGGTGCGGATTAGCTCGTAAACTTCTTGAACGGGTAAGCGATTAGAAACCTGCTGCAGCAGATTCATCAAAAACTCAAAATATTCTTGGCGTCGATTATTAGAAATATTGTTCTTTTGCAACTGTAATAACTTCCCTGCCAAATTAATCAAGCGTTCAGCAGCATTCAGATCTCCAGCCCTTCTTAACCTCTCGCCCACAGACATCAGACGACTAATAAAATTCTGATCGATTAACTCTGGATGAGCATTAAGAATATTAGTCTCTTGTGACCTGGGATTGCTCAACAGAGTATCAATTAATTGCAGGTAAGAAGATTCCAGCTTGCTCATAAGGCTAAAGACTAATTTACAGTTGGCTTTATTTTACAACCGTATAATGTAGCGGATTATATCTCTAATATCTGTAACCGTGACTGCAAAGAAAAAATCTCCTTCTGTGGGTAGTATCGCCAAATTAGTAGCGATCGCCACCTTAGTTAGTAAAGTGTTTGGTTTGATACGGGAGTTATTAGTTAACGCAGCTTTTGGCATTGGTTCGGTTAGAAATGCTTATGCCTATGCTTACACTATACCTGGCTTTCTCTTCGTTCTAATCGGCGGTTTAAACGGTCCTTTTCACAGTGCCCTAGTTAGTGTTTTAGCCAAAAAAGAGAGGTCAGAAGCTGCTCCCATTGTGGAGACAGTATCTACCCTAGTTAGCATTCTACTAATACTGATTACGGGCAGCATTATCTTTTTTGCAGGTAATTTAATCAATATCCTCGGACCTGAATTAGCCCCAGAAGTTAAAGCACTGGCAACTCTACAGCTACAGATCATGGCACCGATGGCATTGCTAGCCGGTTTAATTGGCATTGGCTTTGGTAGTCTCAACGCTGCCGATAGCTATTTATTACCTAGCATTAGTCCCTTATTTTCCAGCGCCGTCATTACTACAGGGGTAGCTTTGGCTTTGTGGCAATTTGGCGAACAGTTAAACACTCCCCAATACTTTCGCTTAGGAGCAATTGTTTTGGCAGGGGCAACTCTTACAGGGGCAATGATCCAGTGGTTGGCACAGCTAATCGTCCAGTGGCGTGCGGGCATGGGAACACTGAAACTACGCTTCAACTTAAATACCCCTGGGGTAATGGACGTTTTTAAAGTTATGATTCCTGCTACCTTCTCTTCAGGGATGCTCTATATCAACCTCAATGTCGATCAATATTTTGTTTCGGGTATCCCCGATGCTGCTGCTGCCATCCAGAGTGCCACCTTTATTTTTATTACCCCTCTTGGGATTATTTCTAACGCGATTCTGGTACCTTTTTATCCCGCTTTTTCTCGTTTAGCTGCACCCGAAAACTGGCGTGAATTAAAATCAACCATTCGTCAGGGATTATTTCTCGGCACTCTCAGCATGCTGCCCTTTACAGCAATCTTTATGTCCCTATCTTTGCCCATTATCAAGCTGGCGTTTGAACGAGGGCAATTTGATGCAGCCGACTCGCAATTTGTGGCTTCTTTGCTGGTTGTCTATGGCTTTGGCATGTTCTTTTACATGGGTAGAGATGTTCTGCTGCGGGTATTTTACGCTTTGGGCGACGGTACAACACCTTTTAAAATCAGTATTATCAATATTTTTATTAATGCAACGCTAGACTACTTTCTGATCGATGCCTTTGGTACACCAGGCTTGATTATGGCAACAGTTAGCGTCAATACCATTTCGATGATTGCCTTTCTCTGGATTTTAAACCGCCGTTTAAACGGATTACCACTAGTACGCTGGAGTAAAGATATCTTGGGTTTATTTGTTGCTACCGTATTAGCTGGGTTGGCTAGCTATGGAGTAAGTCAGGTTTGGGAAAATACCCTTGGCAACGGTAATTTATTGTTGCTGTTTTTAGAATTGAGTCTTTGTAGCGGAATTGCGATCGCCATTTTCGGTTTACTTGCTGTGCAGTTAAAGTTACCCGAACTAGA
>JBCBEA010000572.1:0-3071 GCA_038529195.1 Cyanobacteria bacterium J06600_6 | reverse complement strand
CTGGATACCAGTTAGTACTTCTACTAAATAGGACTGAGTTTCGGCATTGCGCTCCGCTTTGGTTCTTAGCTGTCTGCGAATTGTCGGCGAGAAGATCAGAGTCAAGCCAATAAACACGGGAATGATTGCTAGAGACACTGCCGTAAGTAAGGGGCTATATGCCAGCATTACCAAGACATATAAAACTGAGAATACGCAGTCAAGCACGACTGTCAGAGCCGTTCCTGTCAAGAACTGACGAATTTTTTCTAGTTCGTTAACCCTGGTGGAAATTTCTCCTACAGGTCGCCGTTCAAAATAACGTAATGGCAGTCTCAGCAGGTGGTCGATAATCTCTGAACCCAAACTTAAATCGATCCGATTAGTCGTATCAACAAATAAGTAGGTACGCAGAGTCGTTAGTAGAGCCTCGAAGATGTTAATTGTGACGAGGAAACCAACCAGCCACCAGAGGGTATCGGGACTATTTTGGCTAATTACCTTATCAATGATTACCTGAATCATCAGAGGATTAGCTAGTTGAAAGAGCTGTACGAAAAATGAGGCGACAAAAACCTCAATCAGTACTCGCTTATACTTTTGCAGGGCGGGATAAAACCAGTTAAGACCAAATCTTTGTTGGGGAGTTTCCTTGGTCTTCTTGAGTAACAGGACTTCTCCTTCTTCTCCCCAAGTTTCGATAAAGTCTTCAGGCTTATAGCGACGGACTCCCAATTCTGGGACGGCAATCACCAGTTCTTCTTCGCTCAGATCATAAATAATCGCCAAGCTATCTTGCCAAGTAACCATACAAGGTCCTTCAAGGCGAGTAATAGACTGAGCGGGAATATTAATTAGCTGAGGACTCAAGCCCATCAATTCCGAGATGCCACCACACAGGGGTAATGAGAGTTTCGGCGATCGCTCTAGCTGTTCTTTAAGTACTCGCTTAATTACTTCCTTACGGAAGGGCATGCCAAAATGCTTACTCAGCATGTGAAAACAGGCAACACCGACTTCTAAAGTAGTTTTACCACGGAAGAAGGGATAGTCTTTTTTTTCTGTTTCGACTTCTTCTTCTTCGCTCTCAAAGGTATAGCCTTCGCCTAATCCCTCGGCATCATCAAAATCTTCCTCGCCTAAATCTAAACGGGGTACGAGATTCGCGTCATTTTGCAGAAACTCATCAAAAGCCGTAAATCCAGGGTCATCTTCGGCACCTTCTTCAAACCAGTAAGCCTTGGGAATAGAAATTAGGCGCGCGGGTTGATTTCCGCCAACGGTGATAGTTTGGAGATCTCGGGTTAACTCCAGGCGATCGCCGACGGTAAACTCGTTGACCGAGCCACCACTAATTAGCCAGATTAAGCTAGGGTCTCTCAAAGGTTTGGAAGTTTCGCCGTTAAGCCGATGTTCTCCTGGTTTAAGATAATGTACCCGCGCAACGTCGGCTATTTTATTGGCTAATTCGGCTAGTTCCCAATCTCCCTGAGCCTGTTTCTCTAGCTGAACTCCCAAGAGATCAAAAACTTCTACCTTGGCAGGTTTGAGACGATATTCTGCTGCTAGTTCAGGATACTTATCTAATAGATTTAAAAAATATTCATTATCTAGGGCAAGACAAACTACTTCTGTACTTGCCATCGCTGTTTCACAAGGCATCCCCCTGGCAAGGTTAACCCAACCGATAATTGCTCCTGGTCGCAGCTTATCTAGAGTAGTGGGCATCTTCGTGCGGGGATCGTAACCCAGCAGCCTTACTTCTCCTTCCGAGATAATTGCTACCTGACCCTGCATTTTTTCCCGCATGATCATGACCTTGCCGACTCCAAAGCGCAACGGCTTCAGGTTTGGGGCAATTTCGGCGATCGCTTCAGGAGAAAGTTGATTAAACTGGGGGACGAGAGATAGAAACTGCTCGACAATCTTGGTCGTATTAGTATTAGTATTGGTCATTAGTTAGGTAAGCCTTAAGAGGTTACAGGGCTAGACAGAAACGATACTTTCTTCTGGATTGATTCATTGAGCCAGCTACTAAAGAGTTCATCCAGCATTCTTTGTCGCATTGGCTGATCGAGCTTTGCTGAAATATAGTTTTCCAATCGAACGATCACAATCCATTCGCCGACGCGAGTTGGGGGAACTAATTGACCAGGCTGGCAGGTAGCCAAGATTTGGGCGATTTTGGGGTGGGGAGCATTAATTTCCACTGGTCCAATTAAACCGCCTGTTTGAGCTTCTGTTCCTTGAGAATATTCCATTGCCAGGGCGCTAAAAGCATTTTGATCGTCTTTGATCCGAAAATACAGTTCTTGGGCAACCTCGGGTTTTTCAACCCGAATCAACGAATAGACTACCCGATCTAGCTGAGACTTGCGCTTAATAAAATGGGCATCTACCCGATCGCTCCAAGTTTCTTCCTTGTATCGATCAACTCTTAGTTTTTTGGTAATCAGATTTTGTAACTGCTCCCGCTGTAGACCCTGCTTGTCTAACCATGTCTGCACCTCTTCTTCAGATTTGAGCTGATTTTGCTGACAAAACTGATCGAAGATTTGGGCATTTTCTTCTTCGCTACATTTAATTTCGGCGATCGCCTTATCCGTCAAAATTTCCTGGGCGAGCTTGGGTAAAATTTGGTACTGAGTTAACAAAGGAACAAGATCCTCTGCTGTATAGACTTGATTATCTACTTCTAAAACTACACTCATATTTTTTGAGTTATCTGATAACGATAGGCTAATAAATACAGCTAATTACAATTAATTTTATGACGGTCAATTTAAGTCACAACTTCAAACAATAATTTTAGGACTTAATCTACGGGATCTTGCTTAGTTTAAGCTTTTCCTCAATTTGGCTATCTTAATTTAACCTACTTTACTAAGTTTGCCTAGAATGGTGTATCCCAGTAGATTTATGGGGTTTGCGACACTCTTTTGTCTTTTAAATTACATTTCACTCAGTCTTGTATCAATAAAACTACCGCATAAGCACAAATTCCTTCCTGACGACCAACAGGTCCCAACTTTTCGTTAGTGGTTGCTTTAATACTGACCTGTTCCATGTCTATCTTCATTGTTTGAGCCAGA
>JBCBEA010000571.1:0-3074 GCA_038529195.1 Cyanobacteria bacterium J06600_6 | reverse complement strand
TTCACGATCGCCGAATTAGGTAATACTCTCATCCCGATCGCCGAGTAGTCTACTTTTTCCCCATCTACTAGTAGAACCCCCTTATCTGTTAGTGGTTCTAGTTTAAAAGTCTTAACTTTGTAATATTCCATGTGGGGTAAATCTAAATGTTTTCCCTTACCACAGCGTAATAAAGCTTTTAGTAGTTCTAAACGAGATGTGCCTCTCCGCATCACCAAAACATCGATCGCCCCATCATTTAATTTTGCCAAGGGAGTGACGTTCATATCGTGAGCAGCCCAAGGAGTGTTCATTCCCCAAAGAAAGATAAAATCATCTTCAATTATTTGCCATTCTGCCTCCTTGTCGGTCGCTTGGTTGCCGTAAATCTGACAGTCGTGATGGGGTATAAACGAAAATCTGCCTCGATAGGTGCGGAGTAAACTGATTAAAAACAGGGCGTAGATATCAAACCGATAGGAGCCTAAAAAACGCAGCTTTTCTGACTCTAAATCGGCATCGCTAATTAAACCCCAGGCGAGAGAGAGAAAACTATAGTATTGAAGATCGCCTTGGGTCATCTGAGCCAGATCGAAACTCTGCTGTTTACCTCTGGCGATAATGAAAGCAGCATTGAGCGGATCGTAACTTTCTCCTGCTGCTTCCAGGATGGATTTACACAGACCATTGCCAGTACCGCCAGGAATTATACCTAAAGGAACTTTCATTGCTCGATCGCAATCATCACGACTCATTAAACCTGCGATCGCATCGTGGAGATAACCGTCTCCACCAACAATCACCAAGCCATCGGTCTGTGACAGATTGAAACCTTGAACTACATTTTGTGTATCGACGGCGCTTTTAGTTTCCGTGACTGAGTAGGATAGGTTTGCGCGCTCGAATAGAGGACGTACCCGATCAAATATCTCGGTAGCTTTGCCCTGACCGCTAGTGGGATTGATGATTATCTCCAAATGGCGAGGCTTAATGTCTGCGTTAATTTCTCTTCCAGCTAAAGTATTGTCGATCGCCTTTTGCCATTGCAATCGCTGTTCTAGATTTTCACAGGTAAAATAATAGTCTTGCAATACTCGGCGCTGCTTAAGTGCGATCAAATTAGCCTTGGGTTGAAGATATGCGGAGACTAAAAGGCAAGGCTGATTATTGCTTGGGTCATTAACTAAAGAAGTTCCTACCACATCGCTAAGATCGAGCTGCTTTTTAATTCCACCCTGCTGCCAAGATAAATATGCTGGAGTTAAAACAGCTAATTCTCTTGTCGTTTCAGGATATATAGCCAGCTGACCCGTAAATATAATGCGGTCTTCCATTCTTTTCGCTGTTAATTTTAGCTATTAATTATTGGTCATTGCTATCTTCGTTTTCTCCAGAGATATACTCCCGTAACTAGGGCAGAAAAAGGCATAATTCGTAAAGCCAGCCAGCTAATGATTCCTGTCTGAAAGCCACTCAAATTAATCCGACGGTTAGCAGCCTCTTTGGGACGAATTGATAGTGTATCCTGATCTTCTCCCACTAGCCAGCTAATTGAATTGAGTAGAAGATCGCCATTAAGCTGCTGTTCAAACCAGCCATTTGTAGCAAAAGTCGTGCTGCCAAAAACTACTAGACGAGCAGAATTAGGCTGTTCCCGGGTAGCTGCGATCGCCACATTTAATGGTCCAGACAAATCGCGATTAACATCAAAGGTAATTTGTTCGTCACGCAGATTGCTTTCTGCCCAAGTTTGTTGTTCTGTTCTGGCGATCGCCACACTGGAAATTTCGGGTTTGGCAATCACTTTCAGGGGTCTAGCTTCGGGAAAGAGTGAAATTCCGTTGCGAAAACTGGCAGTAATGGGATGGTTGCCATAGTCATTGACAATTGCTACAGCGGGACCAAAACCCATAAAGTTGCCCGCACCAGAACCATCAACGATCAGGCGATCGTCCAGTTCGATACCCCAATTTTGCAGAATAGCGTCAATTCCCAAGTCGGTATTAGGAGATAGCAACAGTAATAAATTCCCTCCCCCTCGTAAATATTGCTGGAGAGTTGAAACCTCTGCTGCTAATAGTTTTCTGGTCGCTCCCGCAATAATAATTAGACTGGTATCATCGGCAATTTTGCCACTGCTAGCTAAGTTTAATTCCTTAACTGTATTACCCCGATCCTCCAGATTACTAACTGCCTGAGCGAAACCCCCTTCCACTAGCTCTAAAGATGCTTCTCCATGTCCCTGGAGAAAGTAAATATTAATGGGAAGATCTCGTTTGATACGCTCGATCGCGTTAGTTAACTTGGTTTCTGTGAGGGTTTCTTTTTCTACTGCACTACTTACCACTAACTTTTGCTGCTTGTCACCATAGTTGAGATAAATTTCCCCTAGAGACTGGACTTCATACTGCTGTGCCAAGCCAATCGCCTGTTCGGGGTTAACAAAACGATAGCTAAATTGATCGCTATGGCGACGGTAATTTTGCAGAAACTTTTCTAAGTCTGCATTGATATTGCGATCAAAGACAGTTACTTCTAGAGGCTGGGACAAGTTTGCCACAATTGTCTGGGACTGTTCCGACAGGGTATAAATCTGATTCTCTGCAAAGCTCCAGCGTTTGCCATAGCTGATTCCTGTCCAGTTAATTCCCCCCAGAATGAATAAGACAAGTGCTGTTTTGACGATCGCTCCTGTTCCCTGTTTGGTAGATCGCCTTTGCCAATATTTATGCTCATTACCCCATCGCCAAAGTCTCAACAAGAGTAAAATCAGACCCACTAGCAGCAAAACTGTCGGTACTGTTAACCAAGCTCCGGTAATGGTAGCAGCAACTATTCCCGCAACCCCAAAAGCAACACCAGAAAATATTAATACTATGTCGATCATGGTTTACTCTTATTTGCGGTTGAGACGTAGAGAATGAATTGATTGTGAGGTTAAAAATATTCCCAAAAAAATATAGCTAAAAAACAAGATAAAGTCACTGGTTTGCACCACTCCTTGAACCAGGTTGTTATAGCTTTCAATCAAGGATAGATGCAATAAGCCAGAACGCAGCCAACCTTCTAAACCGTTAGCAATTAGTTCGACAACC
>JBCBEA010000570.1:0-3083 GCA_038529195.1 Cyanobacteria bacterium J06600_6 | reverse complement strand
CTTCTACAATTCGGGGGACTATACCATCATCATGTACTGTGATAAAGTCAGCTGTTTTGCCTAATTCCAAACTGCCAATTTGTCGATCTAAATTGATAGCTTTAGCGGGATTTAAAGTGATATACTTAACCACTTCGTGCAGTGGCTTTTGGGACTTTTGGCTAATAATAAATGCTGACTGTAATAAGCTTCTTGGAACATAGTCAGAAGAAATTATATCTACTAAATCTAATTCTACTAGTTCCATCGCCGATACATTACCAGAGTGAGATCCGCCTAAAACCACGTTCGGTGCACCCATGAGCACTAACAAGCCATTTTTATGAGCCTCTTTTGCTGCATCAAGAGTAGTGGGAAATTCGGCTAAGACGACTCCCTCGGAAATAGCTTCCTGTACATGATCTACGGTAGCGTCATCATGACTGGCTAGAGAAATATTTTTTTTCTGACTCAACTCTACTAAAGCCTGACGGTTTTCTACTGCGTGCTTGTGTTGATTCTCCAAACGCATCGCAATAAATTCGTCCATCTTGGCTTCCGGTACACCATGCTTACCCGTATAGTATTCCTTATATTTCTGGATATTAACAAACTGACGTTGACCAGGAGTATGATCCATCAAGGAAATCATGGCTAGCAGCGGATGTTCTGCATAGGGTTCGATAATATCGTAAATATGTTCATAACCCAACTCACAGCGTAGATGCAATAAATGATCCGTACTAAATCTACCCGCAGCTTGTCCTTCTGCTATAGTGTCAATCATCGCTCCATAGTGGTTGATACGTAACGAATCATCTTTAGGAGTTACATCACCAATAGCGATCGCATCACACACCGTAGTTATACCCGAACTAATCAAATCGCGATCGTGGTTAACTGCTGCTAATTCTAAGGGAAACCTGACTTTAGGACGCGGAGAAATACACTTTTCCAGATTATCGGTATGGAGTTCGATTAAACCAGGCATTAAGTAATCGCCATTTCCATTTTGTCCCTGAGATACTACTCTAGGCTGAATATCGGTAATCATGCCATCTTTTACGGCGATCGTACCTAATACTTCTTCGTCTGGTAATAGCAAGCGATAGTTAGTGTAGATTTGTTCTTGCATAGGTTTATTAATGAGCAATTTCATTAATTGACAATGGACAATTGATAATTATTTGATTTAGTAGATTAGTTCAAGCTAATTTTTAATTAAAAGCCTTTTTAACTGTTTACTTGCAAAATGGAGTTAACTTGCAGTTTAGAATAACTTTTGTCTAGTCTGGATTAAGGGTTGTTTATCCTTGAGTTAAATAGACAATTATTTCAAGAGATAGATACTACTTTGCAAAAGATAGAGCAGTGCAAATTGTAAAACAAGGAAATATCGGATTAATTGTCCATTGTCCATTGTCCATTGTCCATTGAACAAAAGACTAATTCCATCATTTCGCCACTAAATCGAGTTACGCCATATTCTACGACCGTGCCATCACGATCGCAATTTATTGATTGAGCTAACAAAATCGGCTGATTTGCAGGTATTTGTAATAGTCTGGCATCTGCTTCTCTAACAATACGAGCGCAAACTGTAGTAGAACGACGTATATGATCGCGATCGTATATTTCCTTGAGTAATTTGGAAATAGAGCTATAGCTTTGCCAAAATCTAATTAAATGAGGGAACAGTTCGGCAGGAAAGTAGCTACTGCCAATACTAATCGGGCGATCGTTTGCCAAGCCAATTCTTTCAATTAAAATTACTGGTGCGCCTATGTCTATTTTCAAAGCATCTGCGATCGCTCCTTCAGCAGGTATTTCTACAGCTTTTAATCTCTCGTAACTAGCCTTTATTCCCTGGGCTTCTAGGCTTTCGTTATATCTTACTTTTTCGCCGATTGGATACTTGATCGGAGTTGTTGCCACAAACATCCCTCTTCCCCGATCCACTCTAATCAAACCTTCTTCTTTCAGTAAAGCGATCGCATTCCGAATAGTATGGCGGTTGACGTTAAATCTTGCTGATAAATTCTTCTCTGTAGGTAATTTATCCCCAGGCTGATAGGTTCTTTGCTCGATATTTTCCCTTAGCTCATGCGCTATTTGAACATATAAAGCCTTCATTGCGATACCAACCATTTTATCTTCGTTGTCCATTGTCCATTATTCATTGTCAATTTTCCCCCTTGTTTAATACTCGTATCTACGATATTTTAAAAACAGGTCTAGATGTCTAGACAAATTTTAACAGCAGTTCAAGCTTAAATTAACAGCGAGTTAAGGAGATGAAACAGTCGACAGCAAGACAAACATGGATGGCAATTTTAGCGAAGTCATCTGTAGCCGATCTCGAACAACAACTTAAAACACTGGGAGAAATACCAAAATATACATTCCTACGTAATTCAGAAATAGGTTTGGCAATGGTTAGAGGTAGGGCTGGAGGTACGGGAGAGGCATTTAATTTAGGAGAAATGACCGTGACTCGTTGCGTTATCAAAATGGGAAATATTCAAGGCTTTGGCTATGTAGGCGGACGATCTAAACGTCATGCAGAATTAGCTGCTGTGTGTGATAGCTTGCTGCAACAAAATGAATGGTGCGATCGCGTCCAAGAGTTAGTAATACAGCCTTTACAAACAAAATTAATCGAACATCAACAAAAACAACAAAACCAAACAGAAGCAACTAAAGTAGAGTTCTTCACCATGTTGCGGGGAGAGTAAATCAATTGATAATTGAAAATGGATAATGGATAATTTATTTCTTCTTGGCAGACTTGATTATAGAAACTAATAACCTCAAAATTTCCTGTATATCAGACGATATTGATTCAAAACCTCGGTCATCTATATATTCAGACTTGTGTAGTAGTTCAATCCAGTATTCTGATTCGTTAGCTTCTTTTAAAGCAATTGACAATTTATGAACAAAATCAGCTTTACTTTCTGCGTGTTCTGCTTCTCGAACCATTGCTCCGATGGATGTTCCCGATCGCAATAACTGTTTGCTCAATACATACTCTTTTTTCTCAGTAGTCAAATACTTGTATAGCTTGACTACCCTAAGTGCAAAACTAAAAGATTTATCCTTTA
>JBCBEA010000569.1:0-3083 GCA_038529195.1 Cyanobacteria bacterium J06600_6 | reverse complement strand
CTTACTTTGTATTGATTACAGCTAAAAGATTCTCAACTATGTAAGGTGATGAGGGTCTTTTTTTTGACGAAGATCGGGGATTTTCTAACTAAATACGTAAATTTGTGGGGGAAAAGTATAGAGTGGAATGGATTTACTCTGTCCCTACTATCTGGTTAACTTGAATATATTTAAAGCGACTCAGCAGCTAAACTGTGTGCTTTTGCTGCTGCCAATTGTACTTTGGGGATGTCAGCCATCAAACCCAAATGAAGATGAGACTTCTAGCGTCAGTCGTCTTGATACACAGTTGATTTTAAACAATGCTGTTTTAGAACAGTCAAATAAGCGATCGCATACCGTCTGGAAAATTAAAGCCGAAAATATTATTTACAGCGACGATCGGCAGGTTGCTACCTTGACTAAAGTAGTTGGTAACCTGTTGGAGTCTGGGACGACTATTCTCAAGCTGAGTGCGGAGACAGGAGAAATTAGAGACAATGGCAATATTATTCTGCTCAATGGTTCGGTTATTGCCAGCGATCCGCGTAACAACAGCATAATTAAGAGCGAGGCTGTAGAATGGCGACCACAAGAGAATTTATTGCTGATTCCTCAGACATTAAGCGTCACCAACCCTAATTTGCAGGTTATTTCCGATTCAGGAAAATACTTTACCGACACTGAAAAATTTGAGATACAGGATAATGTGGTTGCTACCAGCAAGCAGCCTGGTTTACGCCTAGATAGCGATCGCCTAGAGTGGCAAATTCCTCAGTCACTAATCATTAGTCCTGGTGCAGTTAAGCTCGTCCACTACAATGAGCAGCAGACTATTACCGAGCGCCTAGTGAGCGATCGCGCAGAGTTGAACTTAGATCTAAATCAGGCGATTTTGAGCCAGAATATCGAGCTAATTAGTGCCGATCCACCGCTACAGCTGGCAACAGATGCTTTAACCTGGAACTATCAACAGCGTCTGGGAAAAAGCGATCGCCCGATCCAAATTCTTGATCGTGGTCGTCAAATTAGCCTCACGGGAAATAGGGGAAAAGTAAACTTTATTGAGCAGTTAGCCACACTGCAAAACGGCGTCCAGGCAGTTAATAAACTTAACGCCTCTAAACTATATGCTCGTCAACTAACCTGGCAAATGAATACAGAATCAGTAGAAGCTCAGGGAAATATTGTCTACGAACAAAGCGATCCGAAAGCAAGTCTGAGGGGTGAAAAAGCGAGTGGCACCCTGGGTAATAATAATATTGTGGTCACTAGTGATGGTAAAAAACAGGTGACATCAGTAATTGAAAACTAAAATTGCTGTTCGAGAGATTTAATTAAAAGGCTTATAGCTTAAAGCCTAGAGCTTAGAGCTAGCCACAGCGATCGCCTGTCCCGCTAGCCAAGAGGTTGTCCAGGCGCTTTGGAAGTTAAACCCTCCCGTCACTCCGTCAATATCTAATACTTCCCCCGCAAAGTATAGTCCTGGGCATTTTTTACTTTCCATGGTTTTAAAATTAACTTCTTTGAGACTAACTCCACCACAGGTAACAAATTCGTCTTTAAACACGCCTTTGCCTTTAATCTCATACTGTCCCTGAAGTATTTCTACGACTAGCTTATTTAGTTCTTTTTTACTAATTTCTGACCAGACTTTATGGGGTGCGATCGCACAATAGCTAATTAGGCTTTGCCAGAGACGTTTTGGCAATTCAACAGGGCAATAGTTGACGATTTTTTTCTGAGGATGAGTTGATTTAAGCTGAGTAAAAACCTGTTTGAGATCTTCTTGGCTATATTTAGGCAGCCAGTTAATTTGTAGGGCAGAATTGTATTTCAGATCGAAGAGGGATCTTGCTCCCCAGGCAGATAATTTCAGGACAGCAGGACCACTGATACCCCAGTGGGTAATCAGCAATGCACCCGTTTGTTCGAGCTTGTTTTTGCCCGTCCCTAATTTAACTCTGGCGTTACTGACGCTCAAGCCTGCCAAACCATCTAAACGAGGATCTTTAATATTAAAAGTAAACAAAGAAGGTACAGCCGACTCAACTTTATGACCCAGGTTTTTTGCCCAACGATAGCCCAAAGGATTACTACCCGTGGCAATTAGCAGGCGATCGCATTTTAAAACCCGTTCATTTTTTAAACCAACCTCAAAATAACTTTGCTCATGACGATCGAAATACTGTTTAACTGTTTTTACTCCCACTCCCGTACGTAAATCAACTCCCGCTTCCTGTGCAGCCTGCATTAAACAGTCAATAATCGTTGAGGAAGTATCAGTGATCGGAAACATTCTGCCGTCGGCTTCGGTTTTGAGCTTAACACCACGGGATTTATACCACTGCACCGTATCTTGGGGCTGGAAACGGGAAAATGCACCGCGTAAGGCTTTACCACCACGAGGATAGTTTTCTACTAGTAAAGCAGGTTCAAAACAGTGATGAGTAACGTTACACCTGCCCCCTCCAGATATTCGTACCTTAGCTAAAGGTTTGCTTCCCGCCTCGATTAAAGTGACCCGAAGATTTGGGTTTGCTTCCGCACAGGCGATCGCGCCGAAAAAACCCGCAGCACCGCCACCAATAACAATTACGTTCAAATTTTTTTGCTTAATTCTTGAGCTTAGTTAAAGCTTAATCAACTTTTGCCCAAAAATAAATGTCCCCTGCCAAACAATATTTGCTGGAAGAAGACATATCAAAAATTAATAATTTGTTTGAGATTTAAACTTTATAGTTTCCAGTCATTTTCTGCCTGTTCTAAGACATAAGCAGCAACGGTTTCAATCTCATCATCATTGAGACGACCTTTAAAAGCGGGCATCGCTAATTTACCATTGTTGACTTGATAAATAATTTTTTCAGCCGAGTTCATTTCCCATTTTTCTAAATCTGCTTGTTTGAGAGTTTTAGCAGAATTAACGCGATTTGTACCCAAAGCGTGACAGGCAGCACAGTTCGCTCTAAAAATTTTGGCGCCGTCGGCAGCTAACGCAACGGGAGTAAAGATAAACAAGACAGAAAATACTAGTGTGAGGACTCCAAAAGTAATCTTTTTCATTGTTTAAAACATTCTGGTTTTAGCCAGATGCAATATTA
>JBCBEA010000568.1:0-3092 GCA_038529195.1 Cyanobacteria bacterium J06600_6 | reverse complement strand
AGACACGGTAATCCCTAAAGATACAACTAAAACTATGTTGGTCGGCTTCCAGCTACCATAAATAATCAAAGAAGCACTGAAGAACCAAAGAACAAGCAATTGCTGTTTGATTTTTCCGCTTTTACTACCTAGTAAAAAAAATATAGCTAAGGTAATGGGTAGAAAAAGAAAAATAAACTCAAAAGAATTAAATAACATAATGTTGGATAAAAATTATTAGAGATTTAGATTAGCTATTTAATCGAACAATTAACTATGCTGAGTTGAATAATTGATCCCAAAAAAGATTCTAGGGCTGGCGGTTGGAGTTAAACATACAGAATATTTCATCAAATTAGATGTTCAAAATTAGCTATTTATCCAGGTGAATAACCCTGCTTTTTTTCTTTGCGGTAGAGAACGAAGACAATTAGCCAGAGGCAAACTAGACGTAAAGAATCAGAAATTAGGGTGGCACAGGCAGCTCCTTTCCAGGAATAGAGGGGAATTAAAATAATATTGAGCAGAACGTTGATAATCGCTGCCCCTACCTGCACAACACTACGAGACTTTTGGTTTCCCGAACCAGTCAGAGTATCGGCTGCTAAGTACTGGAAAGTGGCGATCGCTGGGAGGGGAGATAACCACAGCAAAGCCTGAACTGCATCCTGATAATCTGCTCCTAAAATTACGGGAATATAAGGAGCCAATAGCCAAAAACCGACTACGGTAGCGATCGCATAAAGAGACAAAATCGGTAACAGCTTTTTTGCGAAGCCTAAACTGCCACGAATTCCAGAAGCTCCATGCTGAAAAAATCTCGTATAGGTTGCACCAAACAGAGCCAGCAGAGGTGTGTTGCCCACGTCAATAAAACGATAGGCAGAAGCATAGATACCCGTTGCCCCAACCCCTGAAATTTTGCTCAACATCGATTTATCTAAGTTGGCGTTGATATTATTAGCAGAGGTACTAATCGAAAAGTAAAATCCTTGGACAATGTTGGACTTTAATTCCGATAGTACGGGTCGAGGAAAGCCTAACATTTTCGTAATTAATAAAATTGTCACCATCGCCATAACAACCGAACTAGCGAAGTATAAATAGCTCCAGGTAGCTACAGTTGGATTGGGGAAAAACACGACTAGAGATAGAGCAGCTAATAACTTGCCGCAGGTGCTCAAGATGCCCAACTGAGCCGTCTTATTAATCATATTAGTTGCCATTAAAGACTTGTAGCCTAAATCCAGTAGAGCCAGACAAATCAGATCGGCAATCAGAATTAGCAGTACCGCTCCCCAAGGAACTCCATCTGGAAATATGATTGGAGACAGCAATAACAAAATAATCGTAAATATAGTGCCGTTAGCGGTGGCAAGGACTAAACCATTGCCCCAATTAGTATTAAAAGTTGTGCGATCGACCGAAACATTCTTGATCAATAGATGTTCGCTACCCAGGGGAACAAAAGGAAAAACCAGATTGGCAACGGCGGTAATGGCAATAAACATGCCATAATTTTCTCTACCCAACAGACGAGCAATGATAATAAAATATGCTGCCTGCATAACTATGTTAAATAGCTTAGAAAACAACATCCATAAAGTATCTTTAGCCAGGCTGCTCTGAAATAGACTGGTTATTTTAACTTTAATGGCGGCTAAATTCATAATATCTATGGCGGTAACTGATTCGTGGGATAGAGACTATTTCGCGATCGCATATTTGTCTCGCTTGGCTATGACTAAAGAATACGATATTGCTACATATATCGCCCAAAAAGAACTATTCAAATTAGATATTGTCCCTTCGGTCAGATTAGAAAGCAAAATATAGGACATAAATAGTAGAGGCCAAAATCCTTCAGGACTGTTGGTCTTACGCAGTAAAGTCAAGGATTGGGCAGTTGTACTAAAAAAGCTAACTAGAAAAATACCCAAACCGACTAAACCAATCGAAAGCCAAAGATCTAGAAAGCCATTATGAGCGTAAATTACACCAATTCTCATCGCGTACTGAATATAGCTAGATGGTCCATCAAGACCATTCCAGAAGGCAGTCATACCATAGCCCAACCAAAATTTTAGCTGAATTTGGTCCCAGACATAGCCCCAGATCAAAGTTCTACCAGACAAAGTAGAATCTCTACCGAGGTTACTCAGCAGAGAATCAGAACCGACATAGCCGGCAAACAAGACTAAACCAATAAAGCCAATTGCTGTAACCGCCAAGACCGCTGAAATCATCACTTCGTAACGCCAGCGTAGTATGCGATAGATAATACAGAGGACAAGCATTAAGCCAAAAGTTGCTAAAGCTGTCAGAGATTGAGACATTACCATTGCCCCACAGTTAAGCACCAGCAGAACCCAGTAAACCCAGCTAAATCTTGCCCCTCTTAAGGCATTGAGCAAGAAAATAACTCCCGCAGGAGCCATGAATGCACCAAACTGATTTTTATGGGTAAACACTCCCCGCAATGCCCCTTCATGCACCCCCGCCATAATGCCGTATTTGGGAAGGGCGATCGCAAACAGCAAGCTTAATATAAGTAGAATTCCATAAGTCCAGCCCAGCAGTTTCATTTGTTCTTCCAGACTGTAGCGAGTTGCCAGGTACAGCCCAAAGCCAGTTGTACCAATGGCATATGTTCCAAATCTAAAAGTTTGTTCGGGATTAATCGACCAAAAATAAGAAAAGCAGACAACTCCCAATAGAAGCCAGAGAAAAGTATTGTTCGAGAAAGTTGCTATGGAGCGTCGCCACCTCATCCCTAACAAAATAAAAGTCACAATGTAAATGACAACTGAAATTTTGGCATTGATAGAAAGATCGAGACTAGTAACATTGACTCCATCTCCTTCATTAGCGCCACCAGTTAGCAATACGGGAATAATTGCTTGGGAGATGTGAATTAGTGAGGCAACAGAAAATATAGATTCAAAATATTTAAGAAAGTTACTCTGGCTTTTGCTCATAAAAATCGAGTTATGTTAAATAAATTTATTGCCAGTTTCTAGTTGCCAGAGCTTAAACTTCAGTTGGAGATGAATTTTATCCACTCCCAATTTTGGATAAAACTAAACTCTGAAAGCAGAAACAGGTATGTTAAA
>JBCBEA010000567.1:0-3096 GCA_038529195.1 Cyanobacteria bacterium J06600_6 | reverse complement strand
TATGTTTAGCCCAATACTCAATTACCGACAAACCACCACCCATATCGGGTTCGTTTTCCTGCTGTCCCTGGAACTGCTGATTAGGCTGAAGCTGATTATCTTCCTGGCGACTATCCATAATATAGCGAACTTATTTGCGTCGTGTTTTTAAGGTTAATCCTAGGTCGAAGAAGATTTTATCGCCATGATTTTTAAAGAGATTAAACTAATAACTTAGATAAAACTTTGAATTGCTTCTGTTACAGCTTTGGGATATTCTTCGCACATGCCTAAAGTTCCAGGTAATCTGACTGTTTGCACTCCTGCTACCTCTGTCATTGCTTCCATTTCTGCTTTTGATTTAGGAGGGGCATTTTCAGCTAGCACCATTGATACGGGTATAGATATAGAAGATAAAAGGTCTAAAAACTCTTCTCTACGGGTTATAGAATCGATCGCGCCAGTCACAAAAGCAGCAGGGGCATATCTCGCTCCTTTTTTATCAGTAATTTGGTGTTTTTGGGCGATAAATTCGGGAGTTAGTTTGGTTTCATCTACATAGACATGACGCTTGTACATAAAACGCAGAAAAGAAGGTGTTGTGTTGAGATAGTATAGAGCCTGACCGAGTAAAGGCGATCGCACTAGGTTATTAACACCATTTCTAACTCCGTCGGGCACACCCATAACCCGTAAAGGTCCTTGCCAGGTAGGAGCTACCAAAACAAGTTTAGAGACAAGATCGGGGTTATTTTGAGCCAATTTTAAAGCATACCCCGAAGCATGACCTGCAGCGATGGCAATAATCGGGGAATTGAACACAGATTTAACAAAATCCCCTAATAGCTGTTTCAGTAGTACAGAATTGTAATCTACAGGAGGACATTGAGATTCGCCAAAACCCAACCAGTCTAAAACCGTAACCTCGTATTGACTAGCAAGTAGATTGGCAATACCTTGCATTTCTGTGCGACTAGAAACCGTACTCAAAGCAGGAAGTAATAAAATAGGGTTTCCCTGCCCGATGGTTTCGTGAACAACCTGATATTGTTTGCCCAAATAATGCCAATTATAGCGATCGCTCTTGCCACCAATACCAAATTTTAGCTGAGTTGGATTAGTTACTGCGGTCATAGTTAATAGCGAGAACAATAAATCTATAGTCCAATCTTAGTTAGATTCTCAACAACTCTAGCTCTACCTTCATGCATCGATACATAATCATTCTGCATGTAGCTAAATCCGTTTTATCTAAACATATACAGTCTTCCTAGAGGAACGCGATCGACTGGCTCGCAGACTGCTAATTCCCCATCGACTTTCATCTGAAAAGTATCGGGATTTACTTCGATATTAGGACAAATATTATTATGGGTCAGATCGAGCTTAGACAAGGAACGAGTACCCTTGACGGGTAAGGCTGGTTTCCGCAGTCCTAGTTTTTTGGGAACACCTTTATCAATCGCAGCTTGGGTCATAAAGCTAAAAAAAGTCGCTTGGGGGGCAATGCCAAAACTACTCCACTGAAGACGATAAATAATCGGTTCGCAGGTCATTAAGAAAGCATTTGACTCTCCCATGGGCGACCAGGCAATAAAGCCACCTTTGATAATTAATTTTGGTTTAATGCCAAAAAATCCAGGCTGCCACAACACGATATCGGCTATTTTCCCTGGTTCGAGGGAGCCAACATATTCGTCGATGCCATAGGTGCGGGCGGGATTGATTGTAGATTTTGTCAGATAACGTAATGCTCTTTAATTATCGTTGCGAGACAGTCCGTCTAGTTATTCTAGGAAACCGATAAACTCTACTTTTGGTTCGGATAGTTTTTGATACTCAGCAGCTTTGGACTCAATTTGTTTTATTTGTCCCAAGGCTCGACCACAGGAAAAACCGTAAGCTTCTTTAACGCGATCGCTGGCAATATTTAGAGCCGTACGAGATTTCTCAATAAACTCAGCTAATTCGTAAGTTTCTCCTGGAGTAAAGTATTGTTTGACAACTAAAGAAGGAGAATAGCAATTTTGTTCTGTGCCATCTGGCCATTGGATTTGGAAGTTTATTTCAGGCATGATTATTAAATGAACAATGGACAATGAACAATGGGTAATTTCAAACTTTATAGGTGCTCAACATCAGTTTGTAAGAGTTGAGAATAATATTTTAAGTGCATTTGAGCTGATTTTTCCCAAGAGTATTGAGCGGGAATATGTGCGCTATTGTTAACTACTTTTTTTGCTCTATCTCTATTTAAGATACTTCTCATAGCATGGGCAATATCTTGAGTAGAATCGGGATTGACCAAAAAGGCTGAATCCTGGTCAAGAAATTCTGTAAAGGGCGGAATATTAGAGGTAATTACTGGCAGCCCGGAAGCGATCGCTTCTAACAGTACAAGTCCCCAACCTTCTTTAACCGAAGGGAAGACAAAGGCATCGGCACAGCGATATAGGACTGGGATATCTGCATCTGCTATTACTCCAGGTAAAATCAATGACTCGCCAATTTTAAGCTTATTTTGTTCGGCAATCTTAAAAAACCTGAGGCGATAGGGTTCGTAATCAAACAAAGTTTCACCTCCCGCAATAATAAGCTGTGCCTGTGGATGAGTTTTTAAGAGTTCGGCAAATGCCTCTAAAAGTTTTAAGGAGTTTTTCCGAGGTTCAACGCCACCGATAGTTAGATAGACAGGATTGCCTTTAATGTTGAATCGCGCTTTTAATTTATCCACTTCGACCTGGGACTGACTAGAAAACCGCTCCGCATTCACGCCATTAAAAATAACTGATGCATTAACTTGATACAGCTGCTTTAATTGTTCTTGCAAATATTTAGAGACGCATAAACACAGATCTGGTTCCAAAATAGAGCGATCGTGACACTCTTGCAAATAGGGACTATTAAATTCATCAATATGATGAACAGTCCGAATGAATCGAGGAATCTTATTACTATCTCGCAATACTTTTAGCGCATTTGTACTGATACAGTCTTGAGAATGATAAATATCAAATGTTTCGTTTTCCTGACTTAAGTAATCGATAAATTCTTGAATTCGCTGTTTAATCAATTCGTCAACTGGATTTGAAGCATCGTCAGTATTTTGCTTATTAT
>JBCBEA010000566.1:0-3096 GCA_038529195.1 Cyanobacteria bacterium J06600_6 | reverse complement strand
AGCGTAATACCTAAATTGAACTGAACTAAGATATCTAACTGGCTTTTGGTTTGAGGGTCATAAACCCTGAATAACGGGTAGTTGCCAAGGGAAAATCATTCAGCCAATCATTAAGACGACATAAATTCAGTCCAACCGCTATTAATATATGTTGTAAATGAGTTTTGGCTAAACCAACATACCGAGATTGGCGCAAAGCCGAACGCCTGACACCTTGAGATATCGTTCCCTCAATTCCTGCTCTTTTGTTATAAGTTTTGAGAAACTTAGGAGTATGTTGAACTTCACGGCGAGAGTGAAGCGCAGTATATTCTGGTTTTGGAAGAATGGTTAACCCTCTTGGTTCAATTTTCGCACGAGTACATCGACTACGAGAAGGACAAGGAGAACAATCCAATTGAGAAAATCTGATATTAATTAGAGGCTGTCCCTTGGAATCAGTCTTTTTCTTCCATCCCTTACTTTGATGACCTCTAGGACAAACAGCCACTTGCTTATCCCAATTGATTTGAAAATTAGAATTGGCAAATTTAGGATGATGTTTAGCTTGCCAAGTAGGGTCATTTCGTACTGGACCAATTAATTCGATTCCATAGTTTTCTTGAGCAGAAACTAAATGCCCTGCCGTAATATAACCCAAATCCATCAAGTGTTCTTCTGGGAGCAGGGATTTGCTTGATAGGGCTTGATGAATTGGTTCAACTACTGCCTCATCAGTAACGGTAGATAGAGTTGTCTGAACATGAGTAATGAAATGAGGTGTATCTCGATCGCAGATTTCAGTTAGATGAGCCTTATAGCCTACCCAATTAACGCTTCTTTTAGAACTGTAGTGAGCTTCCACGTCATAAGGAGAATGAATTGCTATAGTCGAGGGAGGCATATCAGAGGGCGATCGCAATTTAACTTGACCCTCAACAGGTGCGTAAAATTGTTGAACCCAAACTTGTCGCAGAGTTTCCACGGCAGGAATCAAGCGTAACCACTCTGAAGCATTGGGTGCATAAACTTTTTCGAGTAAATTAAAACCATCTTCTCCCATTTGATTACCTAAAGTTTCTCGCTCGGAATCTAGTTTGGGTAGACGATAATTTTCTACTCTCCTTCCATAACGGTCAAACCAATCTTTTTTGATACGTTTGGCTAACCAATCAGGAGCAGCGATCGCCAAACTATTAAGGGCTGCCCGCATTGTCTCCCCCAAGGTTTCCAACCGATTTAGGGGACGAATTGCTGCCAAAATGTGTGTAGAATCGGTGCGTTGTCGTTTACTCCCTTTGAGTAATTCTTTTTCTCGTAATTGCTCTAAAATTCGGTTCAGTAATAGTTCTTCAGAACCTCCTTCAATCAGACGTTTCCGAAATTCGCTTAAAGCTGAGAAGTCAAATCCAGAGTCTTCCAAAGGCAAAGAAAGGGCATATTTCCAATCTATCCTTCCCCTGACTGCATCTGCTGCTTGACGATCTGATAGATTTTCCATGTACTGCATTACGCAGATTAAAGCTAATCGCCAAGGCGACTGAGCTGGTTGACCTTTAACTGAAAATAAATCCGCAAAGTCTTCATCAACGTAAATACTGCCCAAAGTATCTCGAATTTGTAAGTAAATATTTCCTTTGGGGAAAGCAGCACGGGCGACTTGTGCAGTTGCTTCTGGCACTGATGGAATTGATTTTGGATGTAGCGACATTGGTTCAATTTTTCCCAAATTACTACCTTCAGGATATCGATTCTCTTCCTACAATACTTGAGAACTTTTTCACTTTTTTACAAATCTTTTGTACTAATTATTTCCTTGAAAATTACGTTTGTATCTTCCTCTGATTACTTTCGCCAACAGTATCAGCGAAGCTTTATCAGAGAAGAAGTGAAGGATAATTCATAACCCAAAATTTTAATGATGAAAAGCTTGAAAGAAGAATATATTTGCTGCAAAAATTTTTCTAATTCTATTTCTGTGCCAAAATTTTCGTATTCTTGGATGAAAGCCAGTTTATTTTTTCTGGATTTGTACTGTCTCACAAAGTTAGCCTCCCACTCCAGTAAATACAAAATCATTAACTCGAATATTGCCCAGAGGAAAAGGAAAAGGACCAATAAAATAAGGCGTTTCTCCGCACTTAGTTTTAATGTTGAAGAACATCACTATTTCCGCAGTATCATTAGTTTCATCTGTTCTCCAAAGAACGAGTTTAAAAGTAGGGCCAAATGGATGAATACCTGTAGCTTCTCTTCCTCCAGAAAAACATCCAGTTCCACCACCTACTTGATGCTCTCTTCCTGCAATCCATTGTTTGCCCTCAAATGCTGATTGAGCGATTGGACCAAAATTCTCGATATCGTCTAATTCTAAATATTCACAATTTGATTGACAAGGAACTTGAAAGCCATCTATATAAGAACCGCTAATTGTCCTAAAACGTTTACTCTCTGCACCACCCCAAATGAAATCTACTCTGGCAATGAATGAACCAGGCAAAGGAATATCAAGAGGAAAATCACCAAGAGGAACTTCAGAAAGTCCAGGAACTTCAGATATTTCACTAGATTCAAAGTTTTCAAAATTTGCCAATTCTGTATCGGTAAGATTGGGGATAGAATCAATTGAAAAATCCTCTAAATCAATAGAGTCTAATTCAAGTTCACCAACAGATGGATCGCCGACAATATTGTTAAGGGTAGCATCTGTTGAAATACCTTCCTGTTCTAACAACTCTTTAATTGGTTCGATATCTTCAGCCTGTCTCAGTCTTAAATCGGGTACAGCATCTACCAAATTCAAGAGTGTTTGTTCTTCAATCAGAGGAAATTCACTAAGAGGCAGAGTTGAAAAGTCATTGGGATTTTGGATAAGCTCATTAATATCATCTAGAGTAAATTCTCCTGGAGCCAAAGAATTTTCCAGATCTCCTAACTGTAAAACGTCTGCGACATTATCTCCTGCACTAAACTGACGTGAGACATCTCGACCAACAAGCTCGTTAAAGTCTGAGGGAATTTCTCCTCCTTCATTAAAAGTATTGAAGTCTTGAAAAGAAATTTCGTTAAAATTTGGTAATAATTTAATAACAGAATCTTGAGCTAAAGAAGAACTAT
>JBCBEA010000565.1:0-3104 GCA_038529195.1 Cyanobacteria bacterium J06600_6 | reverse complement strand
TGTGGCGATCGTCTCGATAGCCGACAGGTTGCCATCCAGACACAGGGTTTCATAACCTACGCTCGACTATTAGCGAGAAATTTTAGCCTCAACATCCCCGATACATAGACTAGTTCTTAATATGAAGTCACGATACAGACAAATCTCTTCTACTCCTGCCTCCCCTGCTCCCTCCGCCTCAATAACCCCGCAAACAATCTGGCAGGGATTTCACTGGTCTTTTTTTATCAATATCCAGGGATTAATTATCAGTTTACGTCGTTTTGAGATATCTGTAGCTGAGAACGATCTTGCCCAAGCGGAAATTGAGCTACAGACAGCTACTCAACTAATGTTAGCTTCAAGTGCATCAATGGTTTTAGCGGGTAGCTTTAGCCAGCAAGAATATGAAGCTGAAGTGCGAGTAATGATGATGCCTCCTAACGTCGAGTCTGTCAATTTTAGCGGTTTAATGTCCTGGGAACATTCCGCCTTAATTCAGATTTGGAAGAGACTGCGCCCAATTTTCGCTAATTTACCAGATGTCTTGAAATCCGAACACCAAAAATTTATCGATGCTTATGCCCGTCTAGCCGATGCTCACAGTGCCGTCTGTGAAAAATTTGGTGGAGATCGCTCTGGCAGCCTCAGATGTAAGGATAATACTGCTCTGGACACTTTAGATAAGTTTAGTTCTCGTCGTCGATCGCTGATCGATCCTAATTCGTCAAAAAACGATCGTTGCCCTTTCAAGTAGGTAGGCGTAGTTAGTTGTAAAACGATTAAGAGCAGGGGAAGCATGGGAAGCAGGACAAAGGCTTGAGCCGCATGTAGTAGGAGAGAAATAAAGATTTTATATTTAGTTACTTAACAAATTGAATTTATTTTTTTTCCTAAAAATAGATCGAATTTATTATCAATAAGCTAACAGCAGATATTAAAGGTATTTGTTTAAATTTAGTTTGTAAAGAGTTGGGTGCGCTATTTTTTCTTTATCTAATTACTATCTGCGATCGCACTAAAAACAAATTTAGCTTAAAACTTCATTAAGTATATTGAGTCTGCACTTCGATAACGTTTTAGTTCTTCAAGCTTACGGTTTATCATCAGTATGCTTACCTATTTTTCTACAAAACTGTATTTTGATATACAATATTATTGATAATTATTACTATTAGAACTGTTGATAATCTTCGTCAATAGTCGAGAAAAAATAGGCTTTAGAGATGAAATCAATCGTCGTTAATTCCCTGTTTATATGTCTTTTAGCCAATCTGTATCTGCTTTTGTGTGTTAGATTGAAAGTGTCAATAAAGCTTAATTAATGAAAAGAGTATTTTTATGTCTACATCAACAGGTTTACTACGCCCTTTCGGTCATATAGAAGATAATCCAGTCCTACTAGATAAGAGTGTAACTACTCCTATCTGTGAAGGTTTTAACGCCGTTTTGTCTAGTTTTCAGGGTTTATATTTACAGTATCAAAAGCATCATTTTGTAGTTGAAGGTTCAGAATACTATTCACTACATGAGTTTTTTAATGAAAGTTACGAAGAAGTTCAAGGGCATGTTCACGACATTGGTGAACGTCAAAATGGTTTAGGCGGTATTCCTGCTGCTAGCTTCAGTAAATTAGCCGAGCTATGTTGCTTTGAGCAAGAAGAAGATGGCGTATTTGGCGAACGACAAATGGTAGAACATGACTTGGTAGCAGAACAGGCGCTCATTAAACTATTGCGTCAACAAGCAGCACAAGCAGAAAGTTTAGGCGATCGCGCTACTCGTTATCTGTACGAACAAATTTTGTTAAAAACAGAAGAAAGAGCTTACCATCTACAGCACTTCCTAGTGCATGACAGCCTAACTTTGGCTTTTGTCGGTAAAGGTAAGTAATTAGTGAAGCAATAGGGCGTATTTTCGTCTATTCAAAAATCTGTTGGTATTAAAGTAGAAGTTACAGTAATTAATTAACTTAAAGGAAGGGTTGAACTTAGCAAGAAAGCTATTCAGCCTTTTTTTAATGTTTATGCAACGTCCGAAAAACTATTGTTGATATTCATCGTTATTCCAAGTTCCCTCAACTGCCGCGCCATCGGCAAAGGTATACACTCCGTTACCATGTTTTTGACCGTTAAGAAATTCTCCCTGATACGTATCGCCACTAGAGTAGTCGCAGGTAGCACTACCGTTTAGCTGTCCTTCTTGAAACGTTCCCGCACAGCGATCGCCATTGGCAAAGGTATAAACACCAGTACCGCTATACTTGCCTTTTGCAAACTCACCCTGATAGGTATTACCCGAAGACTCAGTAAATTTCCCCTGTCCCGAAAACTCACCCTGACTCATCTGTCCTTGATAGCTACTACCATCAGCAAAGGTATATGTTCCTGTTCCTGATGGCTTACCACCACTAAACTCTCCTTCGTAACTATTGTCGTTGGCGTATTTCCTTACCCCCTTACCACCAAATTCTCCAGCCACAAAAGTACCCTGGTAGCTGCCGCCTCCAGCAAAGTTATAAATCCCCTGTCCTTCTGGTCTACCGCTGACAAACTTTCCCTGATAAGTATCACCACTTTTGTAAGTGCATTCTCCTTCACCATTGAGTTGACCGCCCGTGACTACACCAGAACAGCGATCGCCGTTTTGATAGACAAAAGTGCCATTCCCACTGGGAGTACCGTCTACAAACTGACCTTCATAACGTCCACCATTTGCACCAAGATAAACACCCTGTCCGTTAGGTTGTCCTTGACTAAATGCGCCCTCATAGCGATCGCCATTTTGATAAGTTCTTACTCCTTCTCCTGCGATCGCATCATTACTAAAAGCTCCCTGATACGTTCCACCATTAGCAAAGGTATAAGTCCCCTGTCCTTGCTTTTTACCGTCTACGAACTGACCTTCAAAGCGATCGCCATTGCTATAAATGCAAACTACCTTGCCATTCAGATTATCGGTGCTAATATCCCCTTCACACTGACCGCCACCACTGACTTCTACTGTCTCGGCTATGGCTGATGGATTGATAGTTAAGCTAGCTAAAATAATTGATATGTTGAATAAAAATTTAGTCATTAGTTATTAGTCATTGGTGACAACTTGTACTTTTTCTTAACTTGTCA
>JBCBEA010000564.1:0-3104 GCA_038529195.1 Cyanobacteria bacterium J06600_6 | reverse complement strand
CATTCCTGTGGAAGATGGTAACTATCAGGTCAATCTGTATCTTGCCGAACTAGACTTTGAGGGTGCTGGACAAAGACAGTTTGATGTTTCTCTCGAAGGAGATTTAGCTCTAGATAACTATGACATTTGGCGCGAGACAGTAAATGCCTTCCTTGACGGTGATAATACTGCAAAAACAGTACAAGTATCTGACCTATCAGTTATCCGTGATGGTGCGATCAACTTAGACTTTTCTGGTGAGATTAGCAATGCAACAATCGGTGGCATTGAAATTGTCCCCATCGAAGGCGCTCAGGTACTGATTCTCGAAAGCGACGATAACACTTTAGTCACCGAAGGTGGTAACAGTGATTCCTATCAAATGTTACTCAATAGCCAACCAACTGCCAACGTCACTATTAACCTCCAGCCTGATAATCAAAGTTCGGTTAGCCAGAATTCACTGGTCTTTACTCCAGCCAACTGGAGTGTTCCTCAGACTGTCACCGTTAATGCTGTTGATGATAATAATGCGGAAAGCTTCACTCACGGTTCGACAATCGCCCAAACTATTTCGACGACAGACTCTGAGTATAGCAACATCACTATTCCTAATTTGGATCTCCAGGTGATTGATAATGACGTCGCTGATGCTGAAGTCAAATTCGACCGTAAAGAAATTGCGAACCTACAGGCGGCTACTGTGGGAGCTTGGGGTCCCGATGGCAGGCTTTATGTTGGTTCTGCTTTCAATAGTGGTCAGATTAAAGCCTTTACTTTTGATGACAACTACAACGTCGTTGATGAGCAAAATATTGGCACTATTGCAGGATTAGAGAACAATGAGATTACAGGCATTGCTTTTAATCCTTTTGATAATGACGGTGGCGAACTTAAACTTTATGTCTCGCACAATGATTTCAAAGCTAATAACGAAGGTGAAAGCTTTGATAGAAATACCGAGTTATCTCCTTATAGCGGTCAGGTTTCTATCCTGTCTGGTGCTAATTTCGATACCTTGACTCCTGTGATCGAGAATATTGGTGTCTCCAATCATGACCATGGTGTTAATGGAATGGTCTTTGATGATAATGGCGATTTGTTAGTTACTGTTGGTAGTTCTACTAATGCTGGCATTGCGGATCAGAGAATTGGTGGAGTGCCAGAATCGGCATTCACCGTCGCCGTACTGAAGGCAGAAATTACTAAACCTGACTTTAACGGCAATATTCAATATGAGTTGCCGGCTGATTACGTTCTCCCTGCTGAATTCTCTGGAGATTTCAATCCTGCCGATAGTCAAGGATTTGGCGACGTTGCCAATGTTGTTGATGGTGTAGATGTCTCAGTTTACGCTAGTGGACTTCGTAATGCCTTTGACTTGGTTTATGCAACTAATGGCAATATCTACGCGACTGAAAATGGCGCGAATAGAGACTTTGGAAATGAGTCGACTGGTGCGACAACAGAAGTAGTATTTACTCGCGACCCTGGGGATGAACTAAATCTAATCGAAGAAGGTAACTATTACGGTCAGCCTAATCGTAATCGTGGTCGCGAAGACGATCGCCAAAATGTTTATTATGGAGCTGGTGATCCTGATAATGGCGAACATACTGCGCCTATTGCCCGATTCAAGTCATCAACCAACGGTATTACAGAATACCGTTCTACAGCATTTAGTAATCAGCTAAGAGGAAATCTGCTCACGCAAAATTTAGATGATGGATTTAATGCCAAGGTATTTAACGTTGAGCTTTCGAATGATGGAACACAGGTAATCAACAACAGTGAGTTCGAAACTGAACCAGGAAGTGGAATCGCTGTCGGACAAGGTGTTGACATCTTTACTGGTTTCAGCGGTGCAATTCTCAGCGTTGACGTTTTCAATGGCAAAGTTCGCGTTTCTACGCCTGTAGATGACAACATCACAACTGCGACAGCTTATGAAATTGATGAGTGGCGTGCGCCTGCATCTGGTGGCGGGACATTTACTATCGGCGGGACTAACTTCTCGAACCTTAACGACACAACAGTCAAAATTGGCAATGAGACAGCTAGTATAATCTCTGTCAGCGATAAACGTATCTTTGGTACTTTACCTGCTTTTGCAGCTAGTGAATATGCTTCCCAAGGTTTATTAGATATCACTGTTAATAGTGGCGGGGAGTCATCGACTATTACTGATGCTTTCCAACCTCTATTCGTCTAGAATTTGAGCAACTGATTCTGGTCTAAATCACCAGGATTGCATCAAATTATTTATCACTTCTACCCTATCCATAAGCGATAGGGTTTTTTATTGATAATTTAGTCTGCAATTAAGCCAAACTGATTGTTTGCAGAAGAATGTAATCGTTTTAATTAACTCTTGTATTTTTCTAGACTAAATTTTGTTCCCAAATTTCATCCAAAGCCCAGGTGAATAAAAGAAAGCAGACAGCTTGTTTCACCCCTGTTTGACTCTCCTAGCTACAAAAGACTTTTTGCATAAATCACCATTAACTATCTAGGTAGGAGGTAAAAGGGGAAAGGGAAAAGGGAAAAAACCTTTATCATTTATTCGTGGAAGCAGTCTAAAGTAGGTTTCCAGAATTGGATTCAGTATAAATAGCCATATCTAATAGATGGGTAGAGAAATAGCAAAAGCCATTCTAGGGATAATCAGGCTGACCAACTTATTTAGTTAAAGCAGGACAAAAAAAATCTCTCCAAAATTCAATGGAGAGACAAGATTATTTTGAGCTATTAACTATTCTGCTAATTTTTAGCTTAGAACTTGGAGTCAATAACATCAGCACCGTCTTCAATTGTTTCAACTGCATTGTCAATTGTTCCTTCAATGCTGCTGGATTCATCAATAGACTCAGCGTCTTCTGCTGCTTCTAATTCGGGAGTTTCAATTTCTGCTGTGTCATCAGCATCTTCAATTTCTTCAGAAGCTTCTAATTCAGCATCTTCGATTTCCTCGGAGGCTTCTAGTTCAACGTCTTCAATCTCCTCGGAAGCTTCTAGTTCTTCAGTTTCAAACTCTTCAGAAGCTTCTAATTCAGCATCTTCGATTTCTTCAGAGGCTTCTAGTTCAACGTCTTCGATTTCGTCGGAAGCTTCTAGTTCTTCAGTTT
>JBCBEA010000563.1:0-3109 GCA_038529195.1 Cyanobacteria bacterium J06600_6 | reverse complement strand
TGTGGTTACTTCTCATCAAACCCTTTTTCCATAATACTTTCAAGACTTTTATTGATTTTTTGTCCTGTACTTAGGTTTTGAGCATAAATGCGAAAGTTATTAGTAAATCTCTAACAATATAAGTGAAATCATGGAATTGTCAAAATTAAATGTCACATCGTAGTAATTGTTTTTGAGATCAAGAATAAAGAAAAAATAGTTTTTATAATTGTAAACAAAATCATACATGAGCTATGACGTTGCATACGGAATATGATTCTGGACAGCTGATTAATTTAATTGAATCGTTATCATCTCAAAAATATACTGGAATTTTAAATCTAGAAACCAATATTGCTAATGCCCGAAAACAAAGAGCGTGCAACTTTGTTCTACGCAATGGGCAGGTTCTCTTTGCTCATGCTCAAATATCTACAAATGAGCAATTTTGTAAAATCTTAGGGGACAAGATAAATCCCAGTGCTATTGATGCAGCTTTGTTAGTCACTAAACAAAGAGTCACAAACACAGAGTCTTTTCAAGAATTTGTTGACATGTCAATCAAAATGAAAGTTTTTGTCTGGGAGGATCTCGAAAAATTTGTTTACCAATCAATTATTCAAAAATTAGAAATTTTTTCGGCCTATCCTGGTAAAGTTCAATATCAACCATTTAACAGCTTCGATCTGTTTCAAAAGCAGATCCCAAAAAACATCGCCTGGTCAAATCTTAAACATACAATTGAGCTACGTGAGCAACAATGGCAAAGATTCAAGCCAACTATTCCCCGCATGGATGCGATTCCGCTGATCGATCGCGAGCAGCTTCAGAAAGTCAGCGATCGCAAAGTTCAACAGCATTTAGACAATACTGTAGATGGTCAAAGAAATCTGCTGGACATTGCCCAAAGAATGGACAGAGATCCGTTAAAAGTGGCAAAGACTTACTTTACCTGGTGTAAAAATGGCTGGGTTAGCTTTGGAAATATTTCTGCAACCAATAGAAAATTGCCTATAGTGCTTTCTGTAGACGATAGTCCAATTATTCAAACGATGATTTCTCGTGCTTTGGGAGGAGTCTGCGAGGTTCATTTAGCGGATCAGGCAACTACCGCAATGGAAATGTTAAATAGTTTGCCTGTAAAAATGCTGTTGTTAGATTTGACCATGCCTGATATTGATGGTTTGGATTTTTGTCAGAAAATTCGTAAAATTCCCAAATTTAGCGATCTGCCAATTGTCATGGTCACGGCACGAGATGGGTTGGTAAATAGAGCTAAAGGGCGCTTCGCTGGTACAAACAGATATTTGACCAAACCTTTTAAGCCAGAGGAGCTAAGACAGATTGTTCATCAGTATATTGGTTAGAGTATTTCCCACTTATTATAATTAGTCAGCTTTCCAAGCCAGAGCAAATACCCCACACGCTTTGCCTAAGAATGTCCGTGGCAGGAGCTAAGAACAAACTTAAACCTTAATTTTTTCTAGGATTAGTTTGGAACGCTTAACATCTTCGGGAATAGACACGGGATAGTCGCCAGTGAAACAAGCCGAACAGAAGTTGTTAGTATTTTCCTGAGTAGCTTCTAGCATTCCTGACCAAGATAAATAAGCGAGAGTATCTACACCAATTCTTGTCTCAATCTCCTTGACTGACTTAGTTGCAGCAATTAGTTGATCTTGAGTATCGGTATCGATACCGTAAAAACAAGGGTGAGTTACAGGAGGAGAAGAAATCCGCATATGTACTTCTGTTGCCCCTGCTTCCCTTAGAGTTTTGACAATCTTTTTGCTGGTTGTACCTCTAACAATAGAATCATCAACAATTAAAATTCTTTTGCCCTGTAGCGCATCTTTGAGAGTATTGAGCTTCATGCGAATGCCCGCCTCACGCATAGTTTGAGTTGGCTGAATAAAAGTACGTCCAACATAGCGGTTTTTGATTAAGCCTTCACCATAAGGCATTCCCGACTCCCGAGAAAAGCCGATCGCTGCAGGAATGCCAGAATCGGGAACACCGATCACCAAATCTACCTCTACACCAGATTCTCTGGCTAACTGTCTACCTAAGCGAATACGGTAGCTATAAAGAGTTTCATCATGCATCACGCTATCGGGGCGAGCAAAGTAAATCATTTCAAAGATACAGAGCTTTTTCTCTACCTCTTTTGTCCAGTTGACCGAAGCAACTCCCGAGTCAGTGATCCAAACTAGTTCCCCTGGCTGTACGTCGCGGACGTATTCCGCACCAATAATATCTAAACCGCACGTTTCTGAGGAGAGAACATAGCGCTTGTGTTCTTCATCTTCCCGTGACAGCACGCCAATTACCAAGGGACGAATACCGTTGCGATCGCGCGCCCCCATCAAACCATCTGGAGTGGCTATTGCCAAACTATAAGCGCCCTCACAGAGTTTAAAGGCTTCTACAGCACCCTGAATCCAGTTTTTACCGCGATTTACCTCATCAGCAATGGTTAGAGCAATCATTTCCGAGTCGGTAGAGGTAATAAAGGTTGTTTCTCTAGCGACTAAATGCTTACGTAACTCTACCGCATTAACCAAGTTTCCATTATGAGCCAAAGCTAGCTTCCCAAGCCTAGTATCTAAAACCACAGGTTGAGCATTTTCTTTTAAGCTTGACCCCGTCGTCGAGTAGCGAGTATGACCAACTGCAATTTCTCCTGGCAATTGTTCTAATATCTCTTCACTAAAGACTTGAGAAACTAAGCCCATATCCTTATGGCAGTAGATATCATCTTTGTGAATGGTCGCGATTCCTGCGGATTCTTGACCTCGATGCTGCAAGGCGTAAAGACCAAAGTAGGTTAGTTTGGCAACATCAAAAGCTGTTTCTGGAGCATATACTCCAAATACGCCACACGCTTCTTCTGGCTTGTCAGCCCGTTGAATGTCCATGAAAGAATTAGAATCTTCTGTCCAATCGAAAGATTGTTGTGGCATCATACTGCTGGCTTGCTCCTACCCGAAGGAAATAAGTATTTACAGATATATTTATTATGTATTTTCTAGATAACGTTCCTGACATTTTCTAGACTAAGTTTTTCGAGGAATACTGTTTAGTTGAAGATGTTTCTATCAAAGCCAATAAAAGCATCTGCAATTTGAAA
>JBCBEA010000562.1:0-3115 GCA_038529195.1 Cyanobacteria bacterium J06600_6 | reverse complement strand
CTTCTGGATCTTATACCCTTTCTCATGGTTTAGAATCCCTGATTCAACAAGATAAAATAGGACAGCCTGAAGATGTAGCTAATTTCTTACGAATACTTTTACACCAAAAAATTGCTCCCTGCGATTTAGTAGCCCTGCTTCATGCTCATCGGGCAGCTAGGATGGCTGAAATAGCCCAGATTAGACACATAGCTGAATTACTACAGGCACAAACTGCCAACCAAACTACTCGTAAAACTCAAATACAAAGTGGGAGGGCACTATTGATGGTGGCGCAGTCCACTTGGCAAAATCCACTGCTAGAAACCTTGGCTCGCGATCGCGCTTTAAATCAGTTTCACTGCCTACACCCCGTTGTTTTTGGCGTAGTTGCTCAAGTAGCAGGTTTGAACCCCACGGATACTGCTCTAGGGTTTTTACATGGTTTTGTCACGGGAGTATTGGGTGCAGCAATTCGCTTGAGTAGCTTGGGGCATTTACAGGCGCAAACAATATTGGTTCAATTAGCACCAGATTTAGAGACAGCTTATCAAACAGCATCGACAGTAGATTTAGATGAAATGTGGACTTGTGCCCCAGCGATCGATATCGCCCAAATGCGTCATAGTAAATTAAATAGTAAGCTGTTTGCTAGCTAAATATTATTTCTCTCAGATCGAACAATAATGCCTCAAGAATTATGTCCCTGTGGCAGTAAAAAAGCTTATAAGTACTGCTGTGGCATGTATCTGTCGGGAAAGAAGAAAGCAGAAACGGCAGAAAAACTAATGCGATCGCGCTACACGGCTTTTTATCGGGGAGACGTAGACTATTTAATTGCCACTCTCGATTCAGCTAAAAGACAGCCTAACGACCGTGCAGAATTAACTAAAAGTATTAATAAGACAAAATGGCTGGGGTTGACGATACTCGATACTCAGCAGGGCAAAAAAAGTGATAGTACGGGTATCGTCGAATTTGAAGCAGTGTTTCAAGGTAATGAATTAGGGCAACTTCACGAGCGATCGCGATTTGTTAAAAGCAACGGACAGTGGTTTTATGTTGATGGTGATATTCTGCCTGGTACCGTACCTAAGCCTAAAGATCCCTGCTGGTGTCGCAGCGGTAAAAAGTATCGGCAATGTCATGGAGCATGATTTGGTAGTAGGTAGTAGGTAATGGGGAATAAGCTTATACGAAAGTTATTCGCCATCAGTCTATTTAAGGTTGCAAGAAAATAGGGGTAAATTTAAGTGACAGCAGCAGGAACAACGATGCAGGCTAAGGTTAAAGATGCGATCGCCAGTAGCCAAAATTATTTATTATCGATTCAAGAGTCTGATGGTCATTGGTGTGCCGAACTTGAATCGAACGTTACAATTACCGCTGAAGTTGTTCTGCTACACAAGATATGGGGAACGTACAAGGAACAACCTGTAGATAAGATTGAAGCTTACTTGCGATTGCAGCAGCGCGAACATGGTGGCTGGGAGCTTTATTATGGCGATGGTGGCGAGCTTTCGACGACGGTTGAGGCTTATATGGCGTTACGCTTGCTGGGCGTTACAAAGGAAGATCCTGCATTACTGAAGGCGCAAAAGTTTATTGTGCAGCACGGAGGGATTAGCAAGACGCGCATCTTTACTAAAATGCACCTGGCATTAATTGGCTGTTATGACTGGGCGGGACTACCCTCGATTCCCCCCAGCATCATGCTGCTACCCGAAGAGTCTCCCTTCACGATTTATGAGATGTCTAGCTGGGCAAGAGGTAGTACTGTTCCGCTGTTAATTGTCTTTGATCGCAAACCGATTTTTAAACTCGATCGACCGATTAATTTAGATGAGCTGTACGCCGAAGGTGTGGCTCATGTTCGCTATGAATTACCTCGCAGCAATGACTGGACGGATATTTTTGTAGCCATAGATAGTGCGGTTAAAGTGGCAGAGGAATTTAATTTAGTTCCCTGGCGAGAGGAAGGTTTAGCAGCAGCAGAAAAGTGGGTTATAGAAAGACAGGAGGTTACAGGTGACTGGGGTGGCATTATTCCCGCTATGCTTAACTCGATGTTGGCTTTGAAGGTTTTAGATTATGACCTCAAAGATCCGATTGTACAACGGGGTTTAACGGCGATCGACAACTTTGCGATTGAGACGAAAGATCGCTATTGTGTTCAGCCTTGTGTTTCGCCCGTATGGGATACTGCATGGTGTATTAGAGCCTTAGCTGAGTCGGGATTAGGGGCAGATCATTCTGCCTTGGTCAAAGCAGGAAAATGGTTGCTAGATAAGCAGATTTTGGACTACGGCGACTGGGCTGTTAAGAATAAGGCTGCAACTCCTGGAGGGTGGGCATTTGAGTATGATAATCGCTTCTATCCCGATGTCGATGATTCGGCGGTGGTGGTCATGGCTTTATCCCAGCTTAAATTAAGCGATGAAAGACAAAAGCAAAAAGCGATCGCCCGTTGTCTTAACTGGATTGCCTCCATGCAGTGTAAACCTGGAGGCTGGGCTGCTTTCGATTTAGACAACGACCAAGACTGGATCAACCAAGTTCCCTATGGCGATTTAAAAGCCATGATCGACCCTAATACTGCTGACGTGACCGCTAGAGTTCTAGAAATGCTGGGGGAATGCAATCTTGGTATGGATGATAGTCGGGTGCAAAAAGCGATCGCCTATTTAGCTCAAGAACAAGAAAGCGACGGTAGCTGGTTTGGACGCTGGGGAGTCAACTATATTTACGGTACAAGTGGGGTATTAGCTGCCTTAAGTCTCATTGCGCCAATGCGTTGCCAATCCCTGATCGAGCGTGGGGCTAACTGGCTAGTAAGCTGTCAAAACGCCGACGGTGGCTGGGGCGAAACCTGCGCTAGCTATGACGATGAAAACCTCAAAGGAACGGGCATCAGCACCGCTTCTCAAACCTCCTGGGCATTGCTGGGCATCATGGCAGCCAAGTCAGGAATCCAGTTTGCAGCCGATCAGGCGATCGAGCGGGGCATCGAATACTTGCTCAATACCCAACAGCCAGGCGGTACTTGGGACGAAGATCAGTTTACGGGTACTGGTTTTCCCTGCCATTTTTATCTTAAATATCACCTCTATCAGCAGTATTTTCCTCTGCAAGTATT
>JBCBEA010000561.1:0-3124 GCA_038529195.1 Cyanobacteria bacterium J06600_6 | reverse complement strand
GTAGCCTCTAAGCGATTGCTTCGGGGGCTTGGGGCTTGGAGCTTGGGGAGTCAGGACTCGGGACTCGGAATATATTTATTGAAATCCAATTTCTTATTTAAAACAGCTATATTGTTTAAACAGAGCAGAAAAAAGCTAGGGACTAATGCCAGTGCCATCAGTTAGCTTTGGTGAGCTTGTCCAAAGTCATCATGTAGTTACAAAACAGCCTAGATTCTGCGCCAGATTTGATAGCTTTGGTTTAATAGCCAAAATAACTGCTTTATTTTAGCAGTCTGTAGCTGTAATAATTGATATTGCTGACGCGCCAAAACAACATTTTGCTGTCCTTGGTAAATAACGAGAGGGGCAGCCTGTAGCAAAACGCGAAAGTAGTTTTCGTAACTAACCAAAATAGTCGCAATTCGCGCAATAATTATCCGCAATTGCCAAATTCTAATTGCTATGTAAACATTGAGCAGCGTAATCGATAAATTGACGGCAATAATCAGAAAAATCATTAATATTGTCTACAGTAGAGCCAGATTAACTGGTCAAAGATTGAATGAAACTGTTAGTTCTAAGTAATGGTCATGGAGAAGATGCGATCGCCATCCGTATTATAGAACGACTGCAATCAGATATTCCCGAATTAGAAATAGTGGCTTTGCCGATTGTTGGGCAAGGTTATGCCTACAAAAAACTCGATATTCCCCTAGCTGGTAGAGTACAGCAGATGCCTTCGGGAGGATTTATCTACAAAGGGGGTAATCCTCTGTGGCAAGATCTCCGAGGGGGATTGGTTCAATTAACCATAGAGCAATTTCGCTTAATCCGCCAGTGGGGTAAAACTGGCGGAAAAATCTTAGCAGTGGGAGATATTGTCCCTCTACTGTATGCCTGGAGAAGTAAAGCCGATTATGCCTTTGTTGGGACGGCAAAGTCTGAATATTATCTCCGAGATGAGTTTGGTTGGCTACCGCAGACTTCTCGCACGGAGCGTCAATTCGATTCGGTATATTTGCCCTGGGAACGTTGGCTCATGAGTCATTATCGCTGTCGAGCTGTTTTTCCTCGGGATAGCTTAACTACAGAAGTTTTGCAGCGTTGGGATATTCCTGCTTACGATTTGGGTAATCCAATGATGGATGGTATTACAACCAAAACTGAAGCAAGGCAAGAGTCGCAGCTAAATGTCTTGCTATTACCTGGATCGAGAATGCCAGAGGCAATTAATAACTGGCAGCAAATTTTATTGAGTGTTTGGTGGACAATTAAGGCTTTGCCTAAGACACAGGTGGAATTTAAAGCAGCGATCGCCCCAGGCATAGATTTAAAACCGTTTGTGGTTCATGCGACTACTCAAGGATGGCGAATTTTTGTAAGCGATTCCAAGACAATTGTTTTAAAAGATAATCACCAAACTTTGACCCTGACTCAAGAACATAACCAAGCATATTTTCATGAGGCGGATATCGCGATCGCCATGGCGGGGACAGCAACAGAACAGTTTGTGGGCTTGGGTAAACCTGTGGTTATTTTTCCCGGCATCGGACCGCAGTTTACTCCCGCTTTTGCCGAGGCTCAATCGCGTTTATTGGGATGTTCGATTGTGATGGTGGACGAGCCAACGGAGGTAGGAAAGGCGATCGCCAAAGTAATTCAAGACGAGCAGCTACTCGAACAGATTTCAGTTAACGGTAAACGTCGTATGGGCGAGGCGGGGGCAGCCCAAAGAATTACAGAATGCCTGCAAACAAATCTATTAGCCCCAGACATTTCTAAATTTGACGCTTGAGAGCATAGAATATCCTCGGAGAAGTTAGCCGAGAGAAAAAAGCGATTTTTAAGATATGAGCAGTCAATTGCAATGTCTCATCTTTGATGTTGATGGAACTTTAGCCAATACAGAAAGGGATGGGCATCGACCCGCATTTAATTTGGCATTTACAGAAGCTGGATTAGATTGGCATTGGTCAGTAGAATTTTATGGTGAGCTGCTAACGGTTTCTGGGGGAAAAGAGCGTCTAAAATATTTTTTACGCCAGTACTTGCCTCAATTTCAACCAGATCGTCCTCTCAATGATTTTGTGGCTCATCTCCACCAGCTCAAGACTAATCATTATTTAAATCTGCTCCGTCGTGGTGAAATCGCCTTACGTCCAGGGACAAAAAGACTGATTGAAGAAGCCAGAGCTGCAAATATAACTTTAGCGATCGCTACTACTAGCTCTTTGCCGAACGTTATTGCCCTTCTCGAAAAATATCTCGATCTAGATTGGTTTGAAGTAATTGCAGCGGGGGATATTGTCCCCGCGAAAAAACCCGCCCCTGATATCTATAACTATGTGGTCAAGCGTTTGGGTTTACCTTTAGATAGCTTTATTGTCTTCGAGGATTCCGATAATGGTTTAGATTCGGCGATCGCAGCAGGGTTAACGACGGTCATTACTGTTAATAACTATACGGAACAGCAGGATTTTAGTCAGGCAGCTTTAGTCGTCAGCGATTTGGGCGAACCAGAACAGCCGTGTCGAGTTATTCAGGGACAGCTTAATTCAGAATTTGGCTATTTAAATTTGGCTAGCTTGCGATCGCTCAAAAACTCAACGTCAGTTAATTAAGCTACTGGGAATCGTGGTTGTGATAAATAATATAAAATCTAAGCAAGAATGCTACATATGGGTTTGGTGAGGCAGAAGGCAGAAGAAATTAATCGTCTTTATATCTTTACTCATCTGTAGCAAGTAATTAAGTATTTCATATAAAAACCGTAGCGTAGTTTATTTATAGGTGCTATTTTCCACTACCCACTACCCACTACCCACTACCCACTACCCATTGGTGACAAGTTAAGCTTCTATTCCAGTTGTCAAGCGGGACTTGGAGACAAGTTGAGAAGCGGTTTGGCTCTCTTAGGGCGAGGAGATTTGACTATACCCAAGTCATGATTTTCAGATGCAGTTAAATAAGTAATAAGACCGCTAGCATTTCCTTGACTGGCTGCTTGAGTAAAGTGATAAATTCCACGAAAAAGCATTTCTACGGAAATAGAATTTGTTGGTAAGGTAAGCTCGTCAGCAATCTCATCACAGAGATCGAGAAGAATGGCATAAAAAAGCCATGTAGACCAGATTTGCAATTT
>JBCBEA010000560.1:0-3151 GCA_038529195.1 Cyanobacteria bacterium J06600_6 | reverse complement strand
CCAAAACCTTAAGAAAATATTTAACTTGTTTTTTATCTTGTAAAAACTCTAATTAATTTTACTGAGATACAACCATCTTTATTTCACCCAAATGTAACTTAAATCACCAGAAAAATAACTATAAATATGTGATTTAGATCTGTTATTAAAAGTGATCTGAATGGGAATAATAAGATTGAATGGTAAATCTTGTGAGCATAAAACAAAAGCATCTATTTGCTTGAGTGCTTCGTATCACAGGTTATATGATTCGCTGTTTAAATTTAATAACTATTGTTGTTGGTTAGATATGAATTAGATTTTATTTATACCTAAATCACAAAAATAGCCAACCAACTTATTACTTATTCTTAAAAATATTCGTTGCCAATAGCCGAAATATTGGCTCTATCTCACTCCAATAATGACATCTAGACACAACCACAAATCTATGCTCAACAATATTACCTTGGCTAACAATTCCGTACCAACACAAATCGTCTTTATTGATGCCCAAGTAGAAGACTTACAGTTACTTGTTAATGGTGTAGTATCAGGAATAGAGTCAGTCGTTTTAACCAGCGATCGTGACGGCATCGCACAAATAACAGAAGTTCTGAACCAGAGAATTAATATCTCTACAATACATATCGTTTCTCATGGTTCTCCTGGCTGCCTATATCTCGGCAATACTCAACTCAGCTTCGATACTCTATCTCAATACCAATCACAACTAAAAGCTTGGTCTGAGCAATTATCAATTGTCAATTGTCAATTATCCATTGCCATTTACGGTTGTAACGTCGCTGCGGGTGATGCTGGCGATGAATTTATTACTAAGCTACAGAACATTACTGGTGCAGAAATTGCTGCTTCAAGCACGCGGATCGGTAACATAGCTCAAGGTGGTAACTGGGAGTTGGATGTTAGTACTTCTTCTGTGCCAACTCAGCTAGCTTTCACTACCAAAACTCAAACAGATTATGTCGGTGTGTTTGCCCCAGAGAACTTGCCTTGGGAAGCTAATCCTCATACTAACGGTATTTTAGTTCGCGGTACTGCTTTTCTCAGCTGCGGAACTCTGCAAGCAAATGGTCTTGGTGGTTTCGTTTTAGCAGTAGATCGGGTTGATATAGATGCCGATGGTAATCCAGTTGTTCCCACCTCTGGAGAAATAGCGAGAACCCCTGTGTCGTGGTCGCACGAAGACTGGACGCAAGAAAAAATTGGGAACGTCTACGGTACGGCGATCGATACAGACGGTAATATGTATGCTGCTGCTAGTGCAGCCTATGGAGCAGCTTTCCTAGGACAGCCAGCCAATCTCAACTATGGTTCTATTGGTGGTGGTGCGGAAAGCCTCTTAGCTGCGGGAACAGTATATAAAATGGATGCCATTACTGGCGAACCCACCGTATTTGCAGTGCTGCCACAACAATTAACCACCGTTACTCATATAGATCCTGAAAGTGGAGGCACGCGAACTAGAAATACCGGTCCTGGTTTGGGAAATCTTTACCACGATAAGATTAACAATCAGTTTTTTGTCAGTAACTTTGAGGATGGTAGAATCTATCGCTTAGATGCTGATGGCAACATTCTCGATTCTTACGATCCTGGCACTCTTGATAATGATGCAGTAGGAGGCGCAGATATCAATGAAACCGTTTTTGGTTTAACCGTAAGTCCAGACGGTAGTAAATTGTTTTTTGGACAGGACAAAACAGTCTATTCAGTCGATTTAAATGGGGATGGTTCTTTTTCTGGCTCGGTTGAAAGTAGCGAAACCTATAATGGCGAAACCTGGGATAACTTTACGGGTGGAACGATAGTTACACATCAAAACATACCAAATGTTAAAACTAATCCCTGGGCAACGAATACAGATATCATCATTTCTGACCTAGAATTTTTGCCAAGTGGAGAACTTTTAGTCGGGGGGAAAGTCTACGAAGCAGGTAACTTAGCCAGTTCATACAATCACGGCGGAAACAACTACCTTTTTAAAGATAGTACTACTCCTGGAACATATAATGATGCTCCTGTGGAAATTCAAGGCTTTTCCACCAACTCACAATACGGAGGAGACGATGGCTATGGTGGTATAGCCTATGCCGAAAAGACTGATGGCGGTTTTGATTATGTATTTTCCTCTGCGGATATTATTCAAGAATCAGGTCCTCACGGGCTAGCTGTTTTTCCTGATAATGCTAATAATTTAACTACAGCTACTGAAATTACTCCCAGAGGAGCATTAGGGTACGGAGGAGTTACTTTCGATGCTAAAGGTGTTGGTGGTGATGTGGATGTCTTTAACCCTGGGGCAATTGTTGGTAATATTTCCGAAGATACTACTGATGATGGTTTAGGAGATACTGCGATCGCAGGTATAACTTTAAGCCTATTAGATGAAAATGGTGAGCCTGTAATTAACCAGGTTACGGGAGAACCCATAACTACCGTTACCGATGCAGATGGCAACTATACTTTTGACAACCTCTTGCCAGGAGATTACAGCGTAGTTCAAGCTCAACCAGGGGGATTTGCTAGCGTCAGCGAAACTGATGGGGGAGAAGATAGCGATCGCCCTGATAACGGCATTGTGAATCAAATTGATGCCACTGTTAGCATTGGCGAAATTGATACGGGTAATGACTTTGTCGAAGAAACTATTCCTATGGGAGCCATCACCGGTAACGTCAGTGCCGATAACACTGGGGATGACTTGGGTGACACCAACCTTGAATCCGTAGAACTAACTCTGCTCGATAGCGATGGTAATGAGGTAGCCACCACCACTACTGATGCCGATGGTAATTACAGCTTCCTCAACGTCATGCCTGGAAACTACACCGTCGTTGAGACTCAGCCTGCTGACTACAACAATGTGAGTGAAGTCGAAGGTGGAGACGATGGTGATAATCCAGATAATGGAGTAATTAACAGTATCGCCGTAACTGTAGACCCCAACGAAACAGACGAGGGCAATGACTTCGTCGAGACTCAACTGGGAGCAGTCACAGGTAACGTCAGTGCCGATACCACTGGGGATGACTTGGGTGACACCAACCTTGAATCCGTAGAACTCAAACTAATCGATAGCGATGGTAATGAGGTAGCCACCACCACTACTGATGCCGATGGTAATTACAGCTTCCTCAACGTCATGCCT
>JBCBEA010000559.1:0-3153 GCA_038529195.1 Cyanobacteria bacterium J06600_6 | reverse complement strand
TGCCACGACGATTAGCATCCAAACCAGCAACGAGCAGTACTGCTCGTTGCTGGTTTGGATGCTAATCGTCGTGGCAATATTATTTATGTTGGCGAAGAGTTACCTGCTTCTGCTCGTAATTTGGTCAGCCGTACACTGCGTTTGAATCAGGTTACAGCAGAGAATGCTGCCTTATATCTTGCCAGCCAAGGTGCGACAGGTAAAAGACTAACTAGTGAAGTTGAAGAAATCATCGACCCCGAAACTGGTCGAGTGGTTCAGAGGAATGAAACTAGTCCCGAACTGAGCGACCTTGATGGCGGTAGTGATGATGAAACTGGCACAAAAGCTTTAATGTTACGTGGTCTACAGGTTTCTACCGATGGTCGTCTCAATGCGATTACTTTGGTAGGCGAACCGCGCAAAGTAGAAGTTGCTACAGCCTTTTTAACTCAGCTGGATGCCCGTCGTCGTCAAGTGGCAGTTAACGTTAAGGTTCTTGATGTTAACTTGCTCAATCAGGATCTATTCAACAGTAGTTTTTCCTTTGGTGTAGGCGATACTTTCTTCTCCCAAGATGGTGGTTCAGCTGTGCTTAATTTTGGTGATACTAGACCCCCAAATGCAGAAGAAACGGCGAATACTCAATTCTTCCCTACTGTCAGTCCAATCCAATATGGCGCGGAGAGTCAGCCTTTCTTCGATATTGCTCAAAATTCACCATTTAATAACGTTATTCCTAGTCTAAACGATTTTTCTGATACCATTTCACCCTATGCGCGTCCTAGCTTTGGAACATCTGATAATCCTTTTCGACCAGGGGTTTCTGATGTGGACGTCACGGATCAGGGAATTCAATATGAATATAGTCTTCCTAGCTTATTTCAATACCCTAAAAAGTTCTTATCTCAGCTAAATGCTCAGATTACTAGTGGTAACGCTAAAATCTTGACCGACCCGACTTTGATGGTACAGGAAGGTCAGCAGGCTACTGTAAAATTGGCACAGAACATTATTGAAAGCGTTAAAACCGATATTGACGGAGAGACAGGAACTCGAACAATTACTCCTGTAATTGCCGAAGCGGGCGTAGTACTAACTGTAAATGTCGAACGAGTTGACGATAACGGCTTTGTATCTATGTCTGTTAGTCCTACAGTTAGCTCTATCGGAGCAACACAAAACTTTGATAGTGGTGGTGGTGCAGTTAACTTACTTAACTTATTGAGTAAGCGCGAACTCAGCTCTGGTTTAGTTAGATTGAGAGATGGTCAGACTTTGATTCTTTCAGGGATTATTCAAGATCAAGAACGAACTACTATTTCTAAAGTACCGTTATTAGGAGACATTCCTTTATTGGGATCTTTATTTAGAAGTACCGATAAAGCCAGCGAGAGAGCAGAAGTAATAGTTTTGTTAACTCCTGAAATTGTCGAAGAAAATGCAGGCTTGGCAAGCAACTTTTCTCCTAGCAAGGAAAGCCGTGAAGTCTTGCAACGCGAAGGTGTTGGGCTACTTGGTAAGTAGTAGTGTTCCCTGGTTTTATGGCTTGTTATTGGTAGGTGAAAGTGGAAAAATTGTTGAAATCTAGATAAATTAACCCTTTCATCGATCCATATTTGCCAAGTAGAGCTTAGAATAAGGCAGTCATGGGTAGTTTTGACTAGAGTCAGAGTTTTATTCCGTGACTGTAATTGAAGGAAAGTCTATAAAACATTGTGGTTTTTTTGAACTCAGATGCTATAAATTAGGCTGGTCACAAATTATTTTCGCTTTAAATTCGCGGAAATCCCTGTGAACCATGGTTCATCCATCTTCTAAATTTAAGTTCTCTGGTTGAGAGCGAAACACACAAAACACACAAGCCATAAGTAAATAATAAGCAGGAAATTAACATGAACAAAGGAGAATTAGTCGATCGCATTTCTCAAAAAGCGACTGTCACTAAAAAGCAGGCTGATGCTGTACTATCCGCAGCCATTGAAACTATCATGGAAGCTGTCTCTGACGGCGATAAAGTAACCCTAGTCGGTTTTGGTTCTTTTGAACGTCGCGATCGCAAGGAAAGAGAAGGACGCAATCCTAAAACTGGGGAAAAAATGTCCATCCCCGCTACTAAAGTTCCCGCCTTCTCAGCTGGGAAACTATTCAAAGAAAAAGTAGCTCCTAAAAAGTAATCAGGATAGTTAATTTATCTTGAACAGACCACATCATGGTGGAAATTTGAATTGGGCAGCCACAATTGCTGGTTGTCCAATTTCTGCGTTAACAGATTTCTCTGCTAGCATTAATCCCCTTGGCACACCTCAAAGTTCCATTACAGCTATAGTTAACAGCACTTCTGAGTTAACTGCCTATCCCGATCCTGAATACACAGAGTTGCGATCGCATCTTGCCCCACACCATCAAATCGATCCGCAGTTTATTTTGCCTGGTAACGGTTCGGCAGAACTGCTAACTTGGGCAGGTAGAGAGCTAGCGCAACAAAATTTTACATACATTGTTACCCCTGCTTTTAGTGATTATCAACGGGCGTTAAATACCTTCAACAGCAAAATTATCCCTTGCCCTCTAAAACTATCAGCTCCCAATCTCCCCATTCCCCCATCTCCCCACACCAACTCTGGACTGCTGCTCAATAACCCGCACAATCCTACGGGGAAATTATGGACAAAATCAGAGATTATGCCTTATTTGGATCAATTTAGCCTAGTGGTAATTGATGAGGCCTTTATGGACTTTCTAACACCCACTCAAGACCAAAGTTTGATTCCCTTGGTGCGAGAATATCCTAATTTAGTTATTTTGCGCTCTCTAACCAAATTTTATAGTCTGCCTGGGTTACGAATTGGTTATGCGATCGCCCATCCCGAACGGCTTAAGAAGTGGCAGCAGTGGCGCGATCCCTGGTCGGTTAATACTCTAGCAGCAGCAGCAACAGCAGCAGCTCTACAGGACAAAGAATTCCAGCAACAAACTTGGGACTGGCTCGCTTCTGCGCGATCGCAATTATTTGAGCAGCTTGAAGCTATTCCTGGGCTTCGACCATTGCAAGGAACAGTTTCTCCTGTAGCTTGGTTGCGGACATTTCTGTCTCCACCAGTAAATAATTTGCTGTTCCTTGCAATGGTCGAAGCCCAGGAATAGCTTCAAGCTGCTCAAATAATTGCGATC
>JBCBEA010000558.1:0-3155 GCA_038529195.1 Cyanobacteria bacterium J06600_6 | reverse complement strand
TCCATTTTTAAATATTTCTGGCTGTATGCCATTGATTTTTGAAGAAGCCAATTGCGAGCCAGGTAAGCACGACAAATATCCAATTCGTTTATTGTTTGCCGGCAAAATAGAATCAGAACATGGTATCGAGTATCTAATTGAAACCTTATCTCTAGTCTCCAGAGATGAAAACATAGTTTCACAGTTTGAAATAGACATTTGTGGCAAAGGAAGTAAATCTAATTTAATTAGTAAATTTGTAGAAAAAGAAGAGAAACTATGGGTAAATTATCATGGTTTTGTTTCTAACGCTAACTATCAACAATTACTATCGAAAGCAGATGTTTGTATTGCACTACAAAATCCTAACGGTCGATATGGAACTTATAAAACTCCGTCTAAAGTATATGAATATTTGGGCAATGGGAAAATGGTAATTACTACTAAAGCCGGAGACTTGGGTTTTTTGCCTTCAGATGTTCTCTCCCTCTGCGATTTTGATGATGGACAATCTCTTTATAAAGAATTAGCCTATATTGCTAATAATTCTTATGTTGTAAAACAAAAAAGTGAAGCTGCTGGACGATATGCTCGACAAAATTTTGCCTACGATAAAGTTGGTGAGAAACTGCTGAAATTTCTGGGTAGTTAATATTTTATGTGTATTAGACATATTTAAATGAATACTGAAATTAAGATTGCTATTTCATGGAGTAGATTACCTCCTTACGCAGCTAAACTGATTGCCAAAGCAATTAATATCTCAAATCAACCAGTAACGATTATTTCTTCTAAACCTGCTGCCTTACAGGCGGAGGTAGAGCAATGTGTATCTCAACCTATAGTTTGGGTTGATATAAATCAAGACATATCTTGGTCTGATTTAAAAATGGACGTTCCCCAAATTTTTTTTCAGTCGGGATGGTTTAGTACAACCTTCACTGGTTTGGGAAGTGAAGTAAAAAGAAATGGTGGCAAAGTAATCTGCATTACGGATAACTGCTGGAAAAATACTCTCAGACAGTGGATTGGAGCATTGGTTTTCAGACTCCGCTATCGCAACTGCTTTGACGCAGTCTGGGTTCCAGGAAAATCTGGGACGCAACTGATGAGATTCTATGGGATGCCAAAAAACAAAATCTACCAAGGACTTTACAGTAGCGATCCGCAAGTCTTTTATTCTCAAAAATCTATAGATAAAAGAGGAAAAAAATTTATATTTGTTGGTCAGCTTATCGAACGTAAAGGAATAAGATTACTCATAAGAGCTTTTAGTAAGTTTACTCAAAATTATCCCGAATGGAAATTGCATGTAATCGGAAATGGAGTTTTAGTTGACGAATTATTAGAAGCACCTAATATTGTATATGAAGGTTTTAAAGCACCAAAAGATGTGGCTAAATCTTTAAGAAATAGCAGATTTTTAATTTTACCTAGCTACGAAGAACATTGGGGTTTAGTAGTGCATGAAGCTGCTCTAAGTGGTTGTGGCCTAATAACAAGTGATACGGTGGGTTCGTATATAGATCTTGTAGATGAAAACAATGGAATTGTATTTAAAAATAATTCTGTTGATAGCCTGTATAAAGCAATGATGGATGCTGCATCTTTTGAAGATGAAAAACTCCAGCTTGTTCAAACAGCAAGCCAAAGCAAGGCATCAGAATATAGCCCTTTTAAATGGGCAGAAACTTTTATCCAGATTGTTTCAGAATTTGATAGCGAGACTATTGAAAAACAAGAGCATAAATCTATTAGGTTGAAATGAGAGTTCTTCACATAATTCCCTCGATCGCACCAGTACGGGGAGGACCAAGCCAAGCAATATTGGAAATGGTCAAAGCACTCCGTCAAAGCGATTTAGACACTGAAATAGCTACTACTAACGATAACGGTTCAGAACTTCTTGATGTACCGCTTCAACAAAGAGTAGATTATCAGAAAGTCCCCGTCTGGTTTTTTCCTCGTTTTTCGCCTGTAATTAGTTCTGTAGCCGAGTTTGCTTTTTCTAGTCAGTTTACTAGCTGGCTCTGGCAAAATATTTCTAGTTATGATTTGATTCATATTCATGCAATTTTCTCTTATCCTTCGACAATGGCAATGAAAATTGCGCGCCTAAAAGGTATTCCTTATATAATTCGTCCTTTAGGTCAACTTTGCCAATGGTCACTTCAGCAAGCCCAACTGAAGAAACAAATTTATTTAAGAATTATTGAAAGGGCTAATCTTCAAGGTAGTTCGGCACTTCATTTAACTGCTAAACAAGAGCAACAGGAAATGGCATCTTTACGCCTAAAAACTAATAGTTTTATTTTGCCTCATGGCTTGGTCATACCCGATCGCATTTCTGAAGCACGGGCTAAGTTAAGAGCTAAACTGAAGCTTGCTGCAAACGACAAAATTGTTCTTTTTCTATCACGCATACATCAAAAAAAAGGCTTAGACTATCTTATTCCTGCCTTGAATAAAATAAACGACAAATCAGTGACCTTTGTTCTAGCTGGCAATGCCGACTCTGCTTACGAAGCAGAAGTAGACAAGATGTTGCTGCAACATAATTTATTCTCTCGCACGATTAAGACTGGATTTGTCAAAGGAGAAGATAAAAACCTTTTGCTTCAGGGTTCAGATATCTTTGCTCTTACCTCCTATTCTGAAAATTTTGGTGTTGCCGTATTAGAAGCATTAGCAGTAGGAACACCAGTTTTGACCACCCCAGGAGTCGCTTTAAGTTCACTGTTAGAACAAGAAAATATTGGCTACGTTACAGAGCTAAATGTAAACAAAATTGCTTCTAATCTAGAATACATACTTTCTCATCCTCAGGAAGCAGAAGAAAAAAGCGATCGCGCTAGTAAATTTGTTGAAGCTAACTACACATGGAAAAATATAGCAGTCAAAATGATTAGTGTTTACGAAAAAATTCTAGAACGAAGGGGACACAGCTCGAAATATACCTAAATCGACGTTCTTAAATTGACGTTGGTGAATATCTAATGCAAACATTGTCGTATCCCGCAGGGATAACCTGACAATAGCAAAATAACAACTGGATTTCATCAAATAGGTAAGTTCGATACCAATAATTTTCCTAAGGCTTATAGTAGAGCCAGATTTTAAGTTATGGCGTTAGATTATTCTGTGAAGCAATGGTAGTAGAAAATAAACTCAGCAAT
>JBCBEA010000557.1:0-3172 GCA_038529195.1 Cyanobacteria bacterium J06600_6 | reverse complement strand
CAGATATTACGGTGTGCTTCTCCCTGAGACTGATGATACTGACGAATTACCTGGAGTCCTGCATATTCTCCCTGAGAACCCGCATTCGGCTGTAAGGAGATGCCTGCAAATCCTGTAATTTCTGCTAACCAAGCTTCGAGTTCTGTAAATAGCTGCTGATAGCCTTGAGCTTGACTGAGGGGGGCAAAAGGATGAAGATTGCCAAATTCGCTCCAGGTGACAGGAATCATTTCTGCTGTGGCGTTGAGCTTCATCGTACAAGATCCTAAAGGAATCATGGATGTAGTTAGAGATAAATCCTTAGTTTCTAGCTGATGTAAATAGCGCAGTAATTCTGTTTCTGAATGATAGCGATTGAAGACTTGGTCGGTGAGGTATTCGCTCTTACGCAGTTGGTCTCTAGTAATTACTGCTGATTGACCGCTAATCAATTTATTTGGATCGAAAGGTAAATCAGTTTTGCCTGCAAAGATCTGCCAAAGCTGAATCAAATCCTCTTCTGTAGTCGTCTCATCCAGAGAAATGCCGATCGCTTTTGTTTCTAGCCAGCGTAAATTAATCTGCTGATTTGCTGCAATCTGAATTAAATCTGCTGCGTCTCTATTTCCCGTCTCAATTCTAATCGTGTCAAAGAAAGAATCATTAGAAATTTTATATCCTAACTGCTGTAAACCCGTTGCTAGAGTTGCGGTTAACAAATGAACTCGTTCGGCGATCGCTTTTATTCCCGCAGCACCATGATACACCCCATACATGGAGGCGATGACCGCTAACAGTACTTGAGCTGTACAAATATTGCTAGTCGCTTTTTCTCGGCGGATATGCTGCTCTCTAGTTTGCAATGCTAAACGTAGTGCAGGTTTACCATGAACGTCTTTAGATACGCCGACAATTCGACCAGGGACTTGTCTTTGATATTTCTGCTTGGTGGCAAAATAAGCTGCATGAGGACCACCATAGCCCAGGGGAACGCCAAATCTTTGAGTACTGCCTACGGCAATATCTGCACCGAACTCTCCAGGGGGAGTGAGTAAAGTCAAGCTCAAAATATCCGCTGCTACCGTAGCTAAGGCCTTCTGTTCGTGAACTCTGGTGACAAAAGAGCTATAGTCTTCAATCGTGCCGTCTGTCGCGGGATATTGCACCAAAGCCCCAAAAATCGGCGTCGAGAAATCAAAATTGCTGTAGCGATCGACAATTACCTCTATCCCCAAGGGCAACGCGCGAGTTTTAACCACCTCAATAGTTTGAGGATGACATCCAGAATCGACAAAAAAGGCATTTGCTTTAGTTTTACACACGCCATAGCTCATGCTCATTGCTTCCGCTGCTGCTGTCCCTTCGTCTAACAAAGAGGAATTAGCAATTTCTAAGCCAGTCAGATCGACAATCATCGTCTGATAATTTAGCAGTGCTTCTAATCTTCCCTGAGCAATTTCTGCCTGATAGGGAGTGTAGGAAGTATACCAGCCAGGATTTTCTAGTACGTTGCGTAAAATCACCGCTGGCGTGATGCAGTTATAGTAGCCTCTACCAATAAAAGATTTGTAGACCTGATTCTGAGCAGCGATCGCCTTTAACTTGTTTAGTGCTGCTGCTTCGCTCAACGCTTCGGGCAGATTTAGCGACTTATTAAGGCGAATTGAGGCGGGAATAGTTTTAGCAATCAGCGTTTCTAAACTATCAACTCCTAATACTTGAAGCATCTCTTGAATTTGCTGCTCATTAACCCCAATGTGCCTGATTGCGAAGGCATCAGTAGTTTGATTTACAGAACTTTGAACCTGAGAATTTGCCTCACTGGTTACGGCTTGAGATTCCGCAGCAAAATTAAGATTGACCATGGGAGTTTTAAAATTAAGCTTTTAGATAAAAAAATGGTGGTTGATTGCCAAGAACTAGGCGCAACCACTGTTATAAGCGACTTGTAATAAAGGTTAACAAATTCTACTTAGTTTAGAAGTAGCCTATTTGTCAGTCGTCTTCATAAATTCTCGACTCAAATCATCCTAACGAAAGACAAAAGAAAAAGCTTCGACTTGAAGCTTAAAAGCGATCTCTAACATCAGTTTCTAGGATTAACCTTTCAAACATCTAATACATCAAGAGTAAAGATACTATTCTTCCATTCCTTCAACCTGAGCGCGATATGCTTTAGCCGTCAGAGCATCTGCCAACTCATCATCGGGATTACCAACTTTGACCTTGATCAACCAGCCTTCTCCATAAGGATCTTCGGCAAGGGTTTCGGGAGCATCGATCGCCGTTTCATTACGCTCAATAACGGTACCTGATACGGGAGGATATAAATCTTCCACCGCCTTTACCGATTCAATTGTCCCCAAGGTTTCTCCTACTACCACTGCTTCGCCAACTTCAGGAAGTTCTAAAAACACGACATCTCCCAACTGGTCGATTGCAAAAGCACTAACGCCAATTGTGGCAACATCACCATCAAAACGTACGTATTCGTGACTATCGAGATACTTTAAATCTTCTGGATATTCTATCTCCATGATTACCCTGCTAATCGTGAGCAAAAACTAGTCTACAACGAATTAATCTGATATATGCTTGTTTGCCCTTTCAATCTCTAGAATAAAAGAAGTTTGTCTAAAGCGATCTCAATTTCAGGAAAAGCCAAAGGCGAAACAGTACCCTGCTTATATTCGACAATTTGAGCGTAGCTATTGTTTTGCACTTGAGTATGAACAACTAGCTTTTTATTAACCAGATCGACAACCCAATATTCAGGAATTCCGTTACGAGCGTAGGTAATTATCTTTTGCTCTAGATCCGTCTTGAAACAATTGCTCATGGGGGAAACCCCCAAGACCGCATTGTTTCGCTTCTTTAAAGTCCTATTAGAAATCTCAATTAACCAATAGATATCCTGTGGATAAGGATGATGCTCCTTGTAAATAGTTGAGGGTAATCTAGCAATCGTCACATCTGGCTCAGGTTCACTATTGTCCAGAGTAATTGGTTGAGCTTGAATCACTTCTGCTTTTTTTCTTAATAGATCCATTAAGTACCTGACTACAGACCGATTCGTATAGCTATGCTCGATTCCCTCTGGACTCACTTCAACAATCTCTCCTTCCAAAAACTCCACTGGTTTACCTTCCAGCAAGCCAGTATCAACTAATTCATGTCATTCTTCAATTGACCA
>JBCBEA010000556.1:0-3177 GCA_038529195.1 Cyanobacteria bacterium J06600_6 | reverse complement strand
TTTTTACGTATCCTTGCACCTATTATATATATCCGTAATTATAAATAATGTGATATTGGACATAAATCCCTTAAGCAAGTCATTTTTCATACTATCTTTACAAAAGATCAGCTTAATATAATGAATCTATTTACTTAATAAGTGTAAGTTGACGTACAAAAAAAGTGTGAATAGCATGTACATATAAAGCCAGACTATTTGAGTCTTTAATTTTTGATTCAAAATCACCAGTACGGATTATAAAATATCAGACATGCTAATTAAATAAGTATTTAATGCCTAACTTTAAATTTATAAAAAATATTCATTATATATAGAAGTATCGCTTCTATTAACTAGTAATAAAAGCAAGTTAAAAATTATGATACCGAAGAAAGAAGTAATCAATGTTCCTCTCACCTGTGTACCGTTTGATGAGCAAATGATGTTAATTTTGCGCTGGGCAAAAACAAGAGCGAGCAAGGCTGTTTGCTTGGCAAATGTGCATATGCTAATGGAAGCAAGGCGGAATGCTTGGTATAAAGATGTCCTGCGTAAAGCTGACTTAGTTACTCCTGATGGTAAACCTTTGGTATTAATGCTGCGCCGTTTAGGAATTATGCACCAGAATCAGGTTGCAGGTATGGATGTGTTTGAAAACCTCTGCGATTTAGCAGAGAAATCTGATATCTCTGTTTACTTTCTCGGTTCTACCCCCGAAATCCTGAACAAAATGCAGCAAAGGATTAGTGAAGAGTATCCGATTCTTAAGGTTGCAGGGACGAAGTCGATTCCCTTTATGTCCGTAGATGAAATTCGTGAGACGAAGGATGAGGAGCTGATTGAAGAAGTTAATAGCAGCGGAGCAGGAATTGTTTTTGTATGTCTAGGATGTCCCAAACAGGAAGCTTGGATGTCCCAATACCAAGGTTCTATTCAAGGAGTCATGATTGGTGTGGGAGCCGTGTTTGCGATGTATGCAGGACTCACTCCGCGCGCACCTCACATTATCCAACGCGCGGGTATGGAGTGGTTATATCGTCTTGTTCAAGAACCTCGCCGTTTGTGGCATCGATATAGTTCAACCATTCCGCCTTTTTTATACTTAGCTTTTAAGCAACTTATGTCTCCAGGAGTTGCCAAAAGTCTGTTTTATGGTTCAGATATGACCGTTAATGTCGATACTCTCGACTTCTCTCCTGCCAAAATTGGCGATATTTTAATCAGACAAAATCTTCTAAGCGTTGAAGAATTAGACCGTGCATTACTACAACAACAGCTAGATCCAGACCTCAAGCTGGGAGAAATTCTAGTTCGTAATCATTCATTATCTTTATCCCAATTAAAGTTTTACCTCAAAAACCAAAACGTGAAGTTTGGTCAATTGCTAGTGGAGAAAAAAATTCTGAAAGAGAATTATCTCCAGGAACTTCTAACACTACAGGGGGAAGCTAATAATCCACTAGGCAAGATTTTGCTCGAGCATACCAATGCTTCTCGAGAACAAATTGAAGACGTTTTAATCGAGCAGTATCTCAGACGTAAAGGTCTATTTCTTGCCGATTCAGCTTCTAATCAGACCGTCATGCGATCGCCCGATGTGACCGTAACTAGTCAAAACTTGAACTAACTTAAATCAACTTATATTTCGATTTACTAATTCAAATTTTCTATTTCGATCTGCTTTAAACCAAACAATTACCGAGACTACTATGAACGAAGCACTATTTTCTATCGACCCTCAAAGCACCTTGGAATTCAGCAGCACATTCACTGCGGGTTCATTTCAATTAACCAATAGCTCTGATTCCCAAGACATTGTCAGCATCACTTTAGATCTGAGCAGTGCCCTTTTCCCCGATTTGGTTTTCGATCCTACGGGAGATGCAGGAGATACTACTGCTAAAGGTTTTGAGTTTGATAGTCAGAATGATCCAGGAAACACAATATCTATAGCCAACTTTCCCTTCAACGACCCGTCTACTCCTTTTTCCCGTATTCGCAATGGTGGCTATGATGTCTTATCACTGGAATTTACTAGCTTTAAACCTGGTCAAGTTTTAAAATTTTCGGCGGATGTCGATCCGACTAGCATTCAGGGTGCGGACGATCCTGGTCCTAGTGATTCTGGCAGTATTTCAGGGTTGGAATTGGTTGGTGCAACCATCACGGTTAAATTTGCCGATGATACCGAATTGACTGGTCAGGTTTATCGCACTGCTGGTAGTGAGGTAGCTTCTGAAGTTACTTTAGCTGCTGCGCCTCAAACAGCGCCAGAAATTGAAGCAATTGGCTTTGATGCTGCTGCTACCGTTAATGATGCCAACCAAACGATTCGAGTTACAGGTAATGCTGGTTCAGAAGTTTCTCTTTTAATTGTCGAAGGTGGTTTTTATACAGGTGGTGGTGGAGTCGATCCAGATCCCGATGCTTTTGAAGCCAATAAAGCGATCGCCGTGAAGGAAATCACTGCTACTATCGGTAATGGTGGTTTTGTCGATGTTCCTGTCAACCTCACCTATACAGAGGTGGACGGTAGTGGTGGTTTAAACTATATCGTTGCTAAATATCAGGGAAATAGTTTAGTTAGCGATCGCGTTGTTTTGGAATTCAACCCAGATGGCACTACTGATCCTGGAACTATCGATCCTGGAACTACCGATCCTGGAACTCAAACTCCTTTAGCTGAAGGTGCAATTCGGATTGAAGGGGAAAACTATAAGGCAGGTACTAACGGTACAGAGTACTTCGACTTTGAACCCGAAAACCTCGGTAAAGCATTTCGTCTAAATGAGGAAGTAGATATTGAAGTTACAGGAGATGTTGGTGGCGGTTTCAACGTTGCCTTTATCAAGGATGGTGAATTCCTTACCTACGATATCAATGTTCCTACTGCCAGAGAATACGATATTGTCTTCAGAGTTGCTGCTAATGCTGACGCTCAACGTCTAGAAGCCGTTATAGGAGAGCAAACATATACTGCTAGCTTTGACTCTACCGGTGGTTTTCAAACTTACACGGATGTAGTTATTAAGAACGTCGCCTTGCCCGCAGGAGCGCAAGAACTGCGTTTTAACGCTAAGTCTAGTGACTTTAACTTCAACTATTTTGACCTGATTCCTGCTGAACCCAGAGAACCTGTTGTTGATACGACTGCCCCTACTGCTGTCTTAAATACCGCTACCGCATCTCATTAGC
>JBCBEA010000555.1:0-3180 GCA_038529195.1 Cyanobacteria bacterium J06600_6 | reverse complement strand
CTAACCTGTTGCTGAACTGACTGCAGTTCATAATTTTTATTTTTGACGGCTTATTAACTAAAATCTATCGTATTTATGCCGTTTAGTAAGTGAGGTGCAACCCCTGCTGCCCAGTTTCCTTCACAACGGCGATCGCTCTGGACAATAATTCTGAGAGAATAATTATGGGGATATCCTTCTACCTCCAGCCATAACAGATCTGTTTCCGCTTCACAGCTGATCTTTTCCGCTTCCATCAGTTCAGCTTTCATCTGTTGCATCGTCTGGGTTAGCTGAGTGAGAAGACGAGTAAATTCGGCAAATTCGGCTTTACTTAATTCGATTGCCCAGTCATCTGTACCAATCAATCCCTGATATTTTTCTGCATAGGGATACCAGCCGATTCTCCATCCTTCACCAGTTTTAATAAAACGCTCCAATGTTTAAGGCTAAATATAAATAACTTATTTCTGAGATGATGCAGAGTAAGGTGTACTTCAAGCATTAATGTTCCAGTACGTGGGGGGCAAATTGTTTGCTGCTCCTTACTCCTTAAATCTTTATCCCCTATCTAGTCGCCAATGATTTCTGGCTGAGTCAATTCATCTGACATTTCAATGATGGCGCGAATCACAGGCTTCATGGTTGGGTCGTCAAAATTTTCTAATTCTTCATAGCGACGGCGTTTAGCACGGTTAGCAACCTGAACTGTAATCCGATAGCGATTAGAAGCAGCGCTCACCAATTCTTCAGAGCGATACATAATATGAGAAGAGTTAAAAGAACTTTTTCTTTGCATTAACGGCGAAGCCTCTTAGTTAAATGTTTTAGGCAACTGATATATTGCCAATAGTGTCTAGTTTAACAAATATAGGTGTCGAACAAGAGCGATTGGGGAACTGATAAAAAAAAGGTCGCCGAGACAGTTTATCCCAGACGACCTCATAATAGCTAGACTTTAGATAATCAAATCTAGCTATAGTAATTAGTTAACCCACTACTATTTGCTGCTAACTGCCTGAGATTCGGACGCGCTCAAGCTTTTCTCTAATAGCATGACTTTTTTCGCTTGTGCAGACAAAGCAGATTTATCTAACAAGTTGGTAATCAAAGCGTCGCTGGAAAATAAACCTGCACCGTTGATAGTAAAGAACAAGAAGCAGCCTGCATAAATAGCAGATAGCTCAAGGTAAGGGAGGCTTAGACCAGCAACCAAAATATGGTGATACATAGCAACACACATAGTGAAAAACAGACCGAGTGCAGCAGGTCTGGTGAAAAGACCAATAATCAGCAATGGCGCACCAATTAGTTCAGTGAATGCAGCCACGTAACTAAAGAAAATAGGGAAAGGCAAACCGATGTAGGCTACGTAAGCTTCAGCAAAGCTTTCAATGTTTGCTAGCTTGTCAGTACCGTTATGGATCATCATGATGCCGACGACGGCTCTAAGAATCGCCCAAGAAGTCTGTTGCCAAAAATCAGGGGTAATGTTCGGACGAAAAGCTTTAGTGATGAGGGAGTTAATTGACATGAGTGCTCTTGAGTTAGGGAATGAATAATGGCTTAGGCAATCGAGATAATACTGAAAAAAATAATTGCAGAGGCCGCAAACTACCCTTCTCACCTGCTTACCGCTACATCCTAGAAATAGAATACTCTTTTCTAGATCAAGCGAGTGGTTAAAAGCTCTGTCCTTTTATACAACAGATTTGCTGCGACCGTCGGTCAGAATCAACATCCTAAAAGCAATGCTTTAATGGATGATGCCTAAGTTAAGTTAATAAATGTTTCTCTATATTAAAATTTAGCGCATTTTCATCATAAAAGTTAATCTTTCTTATAGATCCCACTTTGATTTCCCATATTTAAGCGTGGTAAGCCCCGGCTTATCTTCCCTGGAAATAACCTAGCCTTAACCACCACAAAGCTTTAAACTGAGATTTGCAGAGAATTTTAAGATACTTTTTAGATTGTGCGAAAAATAATTATTGCTGGCAATTGGAAAATGCACAAAAATCAGGCTGAGTCCTTGGCTTTTGTGCAAGAGTTTAAATCTAAGATTGAAAATATTTCAGAGGGTCGAGGAGTCATTTTGTGTGCACCTTTCACATCTCTGACTGCGATGTCAAAACATCTCCACGGTAGTCGAATTATGCTAGGCGCTCAAAATATTCATTGGTCAGAGGAGGGTGCTTATACCGGAGAAATTGCGGGGTCAATGCTAACGGAGATTGGTGCTGACTATGTCATTGTAGGGCACAGCGAAAGAAGACAGTATTTTGGGGAAACAGATGAGACTGTTAACCTCAGATTAAAAGCAGCTCAAAAGCACGGTCTAAAACCAATTCTTTGTGTGGGTGAAACAAAAGAGCAAAGAGATGCTGGAGAAACAGAAAACATTATTATTAGTCAGTTAAAAGCAGATTTAGTTGATGTAGACCAAAATAACCTGGTAATTGCCTACGAACCTATTTGGGCAATTGGAACTGGCGACACCTGTGCAGCAACAGAAGCTAATCGAGTCATTGGTGTGATTCGCCAACAGTTAGACAACCAAGATGTTTCTATTCAATATGGTGGTTCTGTTAAACCTGATAATGTAGATGAAATCATGGCGCAGCCAGAAATTGATGGAGCTTTAGTTGGTGGAGCAAGTCTGTCTGCTGATAGCTTTGCTCGTATTGCTAACTACCAGTAAATGACTGTAAAAGGTAGCCTATTTTAAATGGGGAAGCAAATAGTTGAGGTATCAATCCTGCCATAGAAAAAAAGCCACTCAGTCTTAGAGAGATCCAGAGCACAAATTCTCTCATTCAATGAGTTCGACTTGATAATCAAGACAGGATTGACAATAAACGCTGCAAACTTTATTGATAGTCAATCTCAGGCATTCCCCTGTTTGCGGTTTTAAAGACATGCCCCCATTACGAGCCAGAAAATCGGTGATGAGGAATGGGTAAGATTTATTTGGCGCTGGGAATATAGCGATCGTCAAAAATAGAAATTATTGCTTTTGCTTCAGCAGATCTACGCAGAATGTTGATTTTTGGTTAAAATTTATGATCTGACTAGTATCCTAGAGCCAGATATTGATTAGACTAAATGTCTTAGTTAAAATTAGATTAATTAATTAAAAAATTCGGTAAATTTGCGAATAGTCTTATTTTAATAATTTGTTAGTATGGGACAAAATTGAGC
>JBCBEA010000554.1:0-3182 GCA_038529195.1 Cyanobacteria bacterium J06600_6 | reverse complement strand
TTAATGTTTGAATTTGCTTAGGAGTGTAATCAAGAGAATTAATTTGCGATATAGAATCCCGCTTTAACTTTTCTACATTATCTATATCTTCAAAAGTCAACTTTCTAATAAAAAAATCTATTTCTTGCTGACTCATGATATCAATATGATTAGCTTCTCTACTAATCTAATGAGTCAGCTAAAATTCGTCAAAAAACTACATTCTTTCTAGTACCTGAATACCCAATAAAGATAAGCCTAACTTAATCGTCCGCGCAGTTAAATCCGCAAGAATCAGACGGGATGTTTTCAGCTGTTCATCAGCGTCTAAAATATTACACTGCTCGTAAAACTGATTGAACTTTTGGCTGAGTTCAAATAGATATAAACAAATACGGTTGGGCAGTAGGCTAGATTCGACTTCTTTAATTATTTCCTCAAACTGCAAGATATGTTTGGCTAAAGCTAGTTCAGTATCTTCGGTTAAAACAATTGTAGTACTGCTATCTATCTGCGAAAAGTCGATATCTCCTTTACGACTTACTCCCTGCACTCGTACATAGGCATAGAGTAGATAGGGTGCAGTATTGCCTTTAAGATCGAGCATCTTTTCAAAGTCGAACTTATAGTCAGAGGTACGATTTTGGCTCAAGTCAGCATATTTAACGGCACTTAAACCTGTTACCTGTGCTGAATGTTTGATAAATTCAGCACTCTCTTCTCTTTCTTCTTCCTTCAGCCTAGCTTCTAAATCTTCTCGCGCATTTTCTACGGCTTCATCTAATAAGTCTTTGAGCTTAACTGTCTCTCCAGATCGGGTTTTAATCCTTTTACCGTCTTTACCCAAGACTAAACCGAAGGGGACATGAACCGTTTCTACTTTTTCTGGCAAGATTCCTGCTTTTCTGGCTACCTGAAACACCCCTGTAAAATGATTTTCCTGTCCAGAGTCGGTAACGTAGATAATTCTGTCTGCGCCATCTTCTTTAACCCGATACTTAATAGCTGCTAAGTCGGTAGTCGCGTAGTTAAATCCACCGTCACTTTTCTGCACAATTAGGGGTAGAGGATCGCCATCTTTATTGGTAAAGCCATCGAGGAACACACACATTGCGCCTTCACTCTTTTCTAGCAAGCCTGTTTCGTTTAAATCTTTAACCACATCTTCTAAAAAAGGATTATAAAAAGATTCTCCTCTCTCTGTTAATTTAATATCCAGGCGATCGTAAATTACCTGAAACTCTTTACGCGACTGATCGCACAATAGCTGCCATGCGCGCAGACTATCTTCTGCACCACCCTGCAGCTTAACCACTTCTTTTCTGGCGGTTTGCTTAAACTCTTCATCTTCATCAAAACGTACCTTTGCTTTTTTATATAAAGAGACTAAATCGCCAATATCCAAAGCATCAGCGGTGGTTAAGGCTTCGGGATAAGCTTCGCGCAGATAAGCAATCAGCATGCCAAACTGAGTACCCCAATCGCCAACATGATTGAGACGTAAAACATCGTAACCACGAAACTCCAAAATTCGGGCGATCGCATCACCAATAATTGTCGATCGCAGGTGTCCGACGTGCATTTCCTTGGCAATATTGGGACTAGAAAAATCTACCACAACTTTCTGACTCGGCTGTGCTTTAGGAATGCCCAACCTTGGGTCAGGTTGAATTTCGCTCAGGAGTTGCCCGACATAACTAGATTTTAATGTAAAGTTGACAAATCCTGGTCCCGCGATTGTCGTTGTCTCGCAGATCTCGGCGATTTGCAGCTTGTCAATAATTGCTTGGGCGATCGCTCTAGGATTTTGCTTTAGGGGTTTGGCTAAAGATAAAGCGACATTAGACTGATAATCGCCAAACTTGGGATTTTTGGTGGCTGCAACTAAAGGATCGGAGTTAGCAAATTCCTCGCCAAAAGCAGATACTAAGGCTTGACTGACAGAATTTTGCAGCTGTTCTAGGATCGAAGTCATAATGTTTAGTCGATTGCGAGTCTAAGAGATTTTTAGCCGATATATAGCATCGCCCAGAATAATCAATCTATCATCAATCGCTAGTAGACGGGTTATCTATTACGTCCGATTAGAAGCAACTTTGTTTTTAGCAATCTTGACTAGTAGTTCCCCTCATTCTGCGGGTTATTGCGCCATAAATTAGGCGATGTTCCGTGTAGCTGCTTAAATTGACGAATAAAATAGCCTGTGTCGGCATAGCCAATATCCGCAGCAATCTGGGCGATCGCTTTTTCCGTATCGAGCAATAGCTGGCGAGCTTGATTCATCCGTCTTTCAATAATCCACTGCTTAACGGTACGTCCTGTTTTTTGCCTGACTAAGTTGGTTAAATATGCAGGAGAATAACCAAGATTAGACGCTACTTCTTTTAATTCTAAAGGTCGCTGAAAATTTGCCTCGATAAATTCGAATACTTTATCTATTTTGCTACAGTTAGGCAACTGCTGCTGACTAAAAAAAGATTGACCCTCAGATACATTTGATTTTTGACCGTAGCATTCTTGCAGTTCTTTTTTGCGCTTTAATCTGGTAGTAATTGCCGTTAGAAATCGCTCGACATTGCAAGGCTTAGTTAAATAGTCCTCTGCACCTAAATCCATTCCTAGTCTAAGATCTGGCATCGAAACTTTAGCTGTTAAAAAGATCACAGGAATAGACAAGGTAGAGATTGTCTGGCGCAGTACAGATAGCACGCCATAACCGTCTATATCTGGCATCATAATGTCACAAACAATCAAGTCTGGACGATATTCTTGAGCCAATTTTATGCCTATTCTACCGTTGTCAGCTTCAATCGCCCTATAGCCTTCAAATTTTAGACAGTTAAGTAAGACTTTTCTGGTCTGAGCTTCGTCTTCTATAACTAAAATTGTTGGCATATTCAAGCACGCTGAGAAACTAAAAATTCATCGCTTAGTACTACTAAATACTTAAATGTAGAAGTAATCAGTAGCTAAAGATACAATAACTGCTACGAATAATTACTAGTATTTGCCCAAAAAATTATGAACTCAGGATCGAATCGACAGGCAGATATTGAGTTGGCTAACCTGCGTCGCCAGCATCAGTTAATTCTCAATTCTGTTGGGGAGGGGGTTTATGGTTTAGATACCCAGGGTAATACTACCTTTGTTAACCCTGCTGCTGCGTCACTAATTGGTTGGGAAGAATCAGATCTGATTGGAAA
>JBCBEA010000553.1:0-3185 GCA_038529195.1 Cyanobacteria bacterium J06600_6 | reverse complement strand
CTTGCCCCCGAACTCGCGCGTTCCTTTGCGCCTGTCGGCGACGCAGGGTCGCTCGTCAAATTTGGGGGGAACAAGATCTAAAATTCCCCCAGACTTGAGAGATTTAGGGGGCTTTCAGGTAACGTTTTATACTTTTAAAACATACTCTTAATCGTGAGGAACTTAAAGCCCTAACTTGATTCAGTAGCGCCTTAGACAAAATAAATAAGTTATTGACTGCCTGCCAGCAAGTCACAGAGAATACCAATTGAGGAGTCTAGTTTGTTCTAGCTCCTTTTTTATTCTGATTTATTCTCGAAACTTATTCTTTTCATCATGTAATATGTTCATGAAAACTGTTAATTAAAGATATTATTGAGAAGGATTTAAAGCCCAATCCTACGATTCCGTTTGATAGTAAAGCTGAAGGAATTTTCAAACAAACAGGCGTTGTTTCTAGAAGGATCGACGAAGACTATAACAATATACACTCAAGCTACACAGACGTTGGAGCGATCTTGGAGAGTATTATCGACCCAGCAATCTCGCCATGCATCAAAAATATTTAAATACTCCTGATTGATTTGTTAAAACCGACAGCGTTCGACCAACGAATGCAAACATGCTACTTTGTTGCCTGCCTTAACTGATAGTTTAAACTCAATAACTTTAACCACAGAGCAGGATTCTGTTTTTCTAGCCAGGGTTGAGATTGTTTTAAAACGCCAGGAAACCAGCCCGCCAGCAGCAGATTCCGCAAAGCATCCATGTTAAAAGACCAGTATGAACCGAGCCAACGCAGCATATCTCTCGCACCAGCCATTTGAAAGATCCAGACTAATAAGGCAGGGTTTTTACGGGCAGCAATTAGGGCTAATCGTGTAAAGGTAAACCAGTCGGTGCGATCTTTGATAAAGGTATCGGCAACTTCTGGAGGTTCTTCTGCTAACAAGCCAAAGAAGGTATTGAGCATGGAGTTAATTCTTTGGGGAGGCAAAGTTGTTCCTGTTGGTACCATCATGCCTTTGGAAAATAGCCAGGTGACGGCGATATTGCTTTGATAGGCACGAACCTGGTTAAGATGTTTGGCAGTCAATAAGTCGTGTTCGAGGGTGGTGTTTAAAAGAGTGGTTAAACGTTCGAGATTACGCACTAAAGAGCCAAAGCCTGTAAAGACTAAAGGAGACTGGAGAGAAGCTGCATCTCCGATCGCCACTAGACGATCAAAGGCTACAGTGCGATCGCTATTGCTGGTGCTAAAGTGTCCGGGAATATAGCCAAAAGTTGGTTTCTTCCAGACTAACTGTTCCATATCGCAGCGTCGATACTCTGGCAGAATCGTAAAAAAGTCTTCATACATTTCTAGTAATGAACCAGGATTGTCTGGGTGTACCTGATGATAGTGAAAAAGGTAAAAGGTTAACTCACCATTGCCTGCGGGAAAAAGTTCCCAAATAAGCTGTCTGCCACGGGAAATATCACCGTGAGAATTGAGTACATCTCCATAATCTTCATCCCAGACTTCATCCGCAAAACCGCTTTCAATTACTGCTCCCACCGTTGGACAAACGCTATCAAACGTGCGTCCACCATTTAGCTGCCAGGCGATCGGGGATGCTGTACCCATCGCATCTATCAGCAGTCTTGCACTTGCTTGCTTGCTGGTTTTAGTTGGTAAGTGAGTTAGCTTAACCGTAACTTTCGTCTCACAAACATCAGCGCGAATAAATTCTGTCTCATCCCAGATTTCTCCTCCAGACTTGAGTAATTTATTACCGCAAAAGCGCAGCAACTTTTCGGCATCGATCGCCACGTTGAGCACTTTGGGAGTATGCAATACTTTAGCCTTGAGATGAGACGGATTGTAGGCATCAAAAAATTTGCTAAAGCCGTCTACATATTCTGCAGCAATGACCGTTTCAAACTCTTCAGGGGTAAATAAACCCAGGTTAATTAAGCTCTGAAACTCATCGCGAGAAATATTCCATTCACGATTCATTTTGCCAAAGGGAAGCCTTTCTATTAGCAGCACTTTATAGCCCTTAAGTGCCATTACCGCAGCGTGGATAACTCCTAAAGCCCCACCAACATATATTAAATCAAAATCTGTTTGAGTATTATCAGAATTAGATTCGGCAGAACCTATGTCGCTTTTAAAAATTACCTCTTGGGGTTTTTTCGGTCTATTAACGCTCTCGCGCCAGCGTTTTTCCCACCAATACACGCGATTGAGATCGTATTCTCCATTGGACATCTTCTGAAAGAAATGGACTGTCTGAGGATAATCTGCCTCTAGTGCTTCAAAAATAGACTGTTGCGATAGGTCAATTTCTGGAGGAATCGGATAGTGAGGAGGATAAGTAGTCTGAATATCTTGAGTTAGCTGTTGGGCAATCTGTTTTATTGGGGCAGAAGCGTCTCCCCACTGGAAAATTTTTAGGTAAGTGGTGCGCTGTAGCTGCCAAACAAAGATTGAAGCTTCGCTATCGGCTAGTCCAAACTGAACTCGAATACCGTCGGTAGTTACAACTTTTTTGCCCAGAGATGGTTGCCACTCAGACTGTAACCAGTTTCTTACCTCCACAAAATCGGGAGTTGGTATTTCTAAATAGGTTAACTCTTTCATATATAAGTAATATTAATATATTATTAAAAAGCCCGAAGTTGTGGGCAAATTCAGTAACATTGAGTTACGCTGGCGAAAATGCCTATTTTATGTTTCAAGTCAAGGCGAAATTAAGGCATCAATACGTAGTTAACAATCTACTTTAAAATCCACCCAACGATCTAATGGATTATTTCATTCCTGCCAACACAGAAGAAATACTGGCTCTCAAAAACGAGTCTATTAATGAAGAAATAATTGCTACAGCGATCGCTGGAGTGGTGCAGATGGCTCGTCAGCAAGGGCAGTCTCTAGAGGACTTAATTGAAAATATTTTACGAGACGATCGCGTTCTCGATTTAGAACGTCGCAGGTGGTTAAGCAATATGATTACACAAGCTTGGGACATGTTACCAGCTGCCGATGCTGATAGTTGATAGCCTTAACCGATCAACAATATATTTAACCGAGTAAAGCGATCGCCCCGACAAGTTTAGACCCCTTTGTCTTCTGATCTAGACAATCGACCAGAGAGAGCGGACAATAAACAACCATTCTGATTCTTTATTTAGCCATCTCCTGCAATGGTTCGCAAATTTAA
>JBCBEA010000552.1:0-3185 GCA_038529195.1 Cyanobacteria bacterium J06600_6 | reverse complement strand
AACTTTGGTTCTGCATTCTCTGCTTTTACCATGGTTATTTTTGCGATTGGTCTTTCGGTTCTGCCTGGAGCATTCCAGTTTGATGCGCCTGAAAGTTTCAAAATTTTGTTTTTCCCCGCAATCAATGCTGATGTTTTAAACTGGCGGGCAGCGATCGCAGGTAGCGGTATTATTGCTGCAATTTACGGTGTAATTTACTTCTTCAGCGTTACTGATACTCCTCCAGGTCGAGTCTATCGTAAACCAAGAAGTGCCAGAGGTTTGGAAGTTACATCGGTTAAAGATTTTTGGTTCTTAATGTTGATGAACCTACCTTTAACTCTGATCTTGGGAGTATTGGCTTGGCGCTTGACGAAAGTGCAGTTTCTAACTACTGGTGGAATGTATATTTCCTTCGTAATTTTAGCTGGTTTATATGCCTTCCAATCTTACAATTGCTGGGTCGTCAACAAAGATCTTCTCTCAGGTGCGAAACGCTATCCCCCCGAAGATCGTTATGATTTCAAGCAGGTTGCTCTTTTAGAATTAACTTACATTGTTAACTTTGGTTCAGAACTTGCGGTAGTAACTATGCTGCCCGCCTTCTTTGAGGGAACTTTTGGACTAGATAAGGCTACAGCAGGTATTATCGCTTCCAGCTATGCCTTTATGAACTTAGTATCTCGTCCTGGTGGTGGAATCATCTCCGACACCTTGGGTAGCAGAAAATGGACAATGGCAATCCTAACTGGCGGAATGGGAATTGGCTATCTACTGATGAGCCAAGTTGGTAGTGGCTGGCCTCTGCCTCTAGCAGTATTGCTAACTATGGCTTGTTCCTTCTTTGTACAGGCTTCAGAAGGCTCTACCTTTGCTATGGTGCCTCTAATTAAGTCTCGGGTTACAGGACAAATTGCTGGTAACGTTGGTGCCTACGGGAACGTTGGTGCAGTAGCTTATCTAACAACTCGCCTATTGCTTACTGAAGGATCCAGCGCAGCAAATGGCGGCGAACCAGTCATGTCGGCAGTCAACTCAGGCTTCTTCCAAGTTCTAGGAATTGGCGGACTGATTGTTGCTTTCCTCTGTGCATTCTTCATGAAAGAGCCAAAAGGTTCTTTTGCAGAGCATCACCAGGGTGATTCAGACGATGTTTCAAGCCCAGAAGTTAACTTAGAGCCAGAAAGAATTTAGCGAATGTTAGCTATTTGCTCTTAATATAAGTGCTGAGAATGTTTTAACATTTTCAGCACTTTTTGCTTCTTGCTACACAGTAATATTAAGGTTAATTAGATATAAAATTAACAAGATTAAGACAGCCTATAGCCCATCAGCACTTAATAAATAACAACTAAAAAGTATAGCTACGTATAAATTATTTAACTGGGAGAGAAGGATAAAATGAGCGAGCCAATCAAAACTTTATGCCCTTATTGTGGAGTTGGTTGCGGTTTGGAAGTGTTGCCCCCCGCCCAGTCGGGAAAAGCTACCAATCGAGATAGTGATGGTAATCCTCTCTGGCAGGTGAAAGGCGATCGCGCTCATCCTTCGAGCAAAGGAAAAGTCTGTGTTAAGGGTGGAACAATTGCCGAATCATTGGATCAAGACCGTCTCAAATATCCAATGATGCGAGATTCTCTAGACCAAGAATTTAAGCGAGTTAGCTGGGACGAAGCCTTAGATAGAATTACTCAACAGATGCAGCAGACAATCCAGACTCAAGGAGCTGACGGCATCTGCATGTATGGTTCGGGGCAGTTTCAGACAGAAGACTACTACATTGCTCAAAAACTACTCAAGGGCTGCTTAGGAACTAACAATTTTGATGCTAACTCTCGCCTCTGTATGTCCTCTGCCGTATCAGGATATATCCAAAGCTTTGGCTCAGATGGTCCTCCTGCCTGCTATGACGATCTAGAGCTAACCGACTGCGCTTTTTTAATCGGGACAAATACCGCAGAATGCCATCCAATCGTTTATAACCGTCTGCGGATGCATCACAAAAGAAACCGCAAGGTAAAAATGATTGTGGTCGATCCTCGTCAGACTAAAACAGCAAAAGATGCCGATCTACACCTGGCAATCAAGCCTGGCACAGATATGGAACTGCTAAACGGTATTGCCCACTTACTATTACGCTGGGGAGAATTAGACACCCTATTTATTGACGAATGTACTCAAGGATTTAGTCAGTTTGTACAGGTAATCCAGGCTTATCCTCCCGAACTAGTAGCCCGTCGCTGTGGGATTAGAATTGACCATTTAGAAGAGGCTGCTCGCTATTGGGCAGAATCAGAAAATGTGCTTTCTTTGTGGTCAATGGGGGTTAATCAATCTTCAGAAGGAACAGCAAAGGTTCGCACAATCATCAACCTACACCTGATGACGGGGAATATTGGAAAGCCCGGGGCAGGACCATTTTCATTGACGGGACAACCAAACGCTATGGGTGGTAGAGAAGCTGGTGGTTTATGCCATATTTTGCCAGGCTATCGCGTCGTCAAAAATCCTGCTCATCGAGCAGAACTAGAGCAGGCTTGGAAATTATCGCCAGGCAGTATTAATCCCCTTCCAGGTCGAGATGCCTGGAGTATGATCACTGGCTTAGAAACTGGCGATGTCGGTGTCCTTTGGGTAGCAGCCACCAATCCTGCGGTCAGTATGCCCGATTTGGTCAGAACTAAGAAGGCGCTGTTGCGATCGCCTTTTACTGTGGTGCAGGATGCCTACTATCCGATGGAAACCGCGAGCTATGCCCATGTAGTCTTGCCTGCAGCCCAATGGGGCGAAAAAACTGGGACAATGACGAATTCTGAACGAGTTGTCACCCTTTGTCCTAAGTTTAGACCAGCTCCAGGTGAAGCCAGACCAGACTGGGAAATTTTTGCCGAAGTCGGACGCCGTTTGGGATTTGAGCGAGAATTTGACTTTGCGAATTCGGCTGAAGTTTATCAAGAATTTGTCCGCTTAACTGAAAACCGCCCCTGTGATATGAGTGGTTTGAGTCATGGCAGGTTGCGCCAGCAAGGTTCGATTCAGTGGCCTTGTCCTCTAGAAGAGTCGGAAGACCCCAATAGCATCGCTCTAAGCTGTGATACAGGCAGAAACATCGCTTCAGATTCAGAAGAGGCAAAAGGTTTGTTCTCTAATCTATTTCGCAACAGGGATGAAGAGCCAGAATCAAAACGACTCTATACTAATGGTCA
>JBCBEA010000551.1:0-3195 GCA_038529195.1 Cyanobacteria bacterium J06600_6 | reverse complement strand
TTAGTTTAAAATTCTCATCCCCCTTAATTTGACTGCATTTGACAACTTGTACTTTTTCTTAACTTGTCACCAATGCTGCTCGACCATTCGCTTTAATTTTCCCATTGGTCGTGACACACAAAACAATCTCAAGAGTCGTAGGCTTACATGACCAAGAATCAGGGTTGAAAATATTTCCAGTTATTTCTAACATAGGCAAAGTGAGATTTATCACGATTATTTATTCGTTTTCATCTCCTCGAACCCGATAGGGTTGTGTTTCTGCAAAAAAAAGCTATACCCTATTATTAGTATAGCCTCGATTAGAATAGACATTCGCCTGAATATCCATTTGACATAACTATGCAGCAGCACGTCTGTTCTTGAAGTAGTGGTATCTCTTGGAGAATTGTACCTGCTTGCTACGTAACTCTTGTTCGTTGGCAATTAAGCGCCACTGTTTGGTGTGCTGGTCGTAAATCTCAACGAGTGCAAAGGCAGCTTGTAATATTTGCTGTTTAGCCCAGCCAGCATAGTACTGTTGATAAGCCAACTTGATTGCTTTAGCATCAACGTTTTGACCTTGGCGTTTGAACTTGGCTATTTCAGAATTTGTAATTGTGAATACAATCTGCGCTTCTGTCAAAGCCTTGGGCAGTGCTACAGTCTCAGTCTGATTAGAAACTCGACCCAGCACAGGCGTATACCTCTGGGCAGAAACAGGCGCATAGCTTTGCACTGTTGGAGCATAGCCTTGAACCTGAGTAACTGCGGGAGCATAAGTATAAGTCATAATTAGTAAACCTAATTTTAAAATTTCACCTAACTAGGTTCGACAGAACCACAACCAACCCGACTAGAGTTGTGTTCGATGCTAACTCGTTTAGAGTTATGCCTCTAAAAAATATATCTACTGCTGACTAAAGAGTAGACACCTACTTAAACTTGTTCGGATAAAACAAGCTAAGCTTCGGTCAAAAATTAAACGTTGGTCTATCTACAATTAATAAATCATGCGATCGCAGTAAAGATATATTTTGGATTTACATAATTTCAGAATTACACAAATCTAAAACTACAATATTGCGATCGCATTATCCTTAAAAGACTTCAGCCGATTTTGGCGTAGTAATAGAGAGTCCGAAAAGTAATACCAGAGCCGTTGAAGGTTGACCAACGATAGCTACATTCCCCTGGCTTGTATTTACCTGAGCTACGACTCCACTCATTCCATAGTCCAGATAATCCTTCATCCCAATCTTTTAAAGCCATACCGATTCTAATCCAGTCGTCATAGACATCTGCATAGACAGGATTAATAGCGTAAATCAATTCTTCTACAGTTTTATTAAAAACCGCTTTTGGCTTAATAATCTTTGTTTTATGCTGAGGTCTGAGATGGTTAAGCCACAAGCTAGATATAGTGGGAATTTTGCATTGGTCTGGAGCAGTCAGCCAGCGATATTTGCCCGTCATTGGATGAGTAGAGGGAGGCAAAGTAGAAAGTAAGTTTCGTCCTCTTACTTCTAAACCGTTTGCTAGCTTAAAGCTTTTAACTGGTCGATCAACATAATATAAGTATTGCCTGTGTCCAGAACGACCCGAACTATAGCTTACCGTAGTCGGAAACCTCATTTGCTCAAACCGATCTAATGCTTCGTGTGAGTCGCAATCAACAGCGACTAGATAGCGATTGCCTAATTGACGACCGCACAGCAGACTATAACCATTTGGGATAGAAGAATACAGACCTCGTTTGCCTCTAACCCACACTTTTCCGAATTGAGACAGAGAACGAAATAAAGCTTGGGGGGAGTAATAATTATCCTGCCACTTTCTACCTAGAGGACGTTTATTAATACAAGGTACGAGTTTCCAGTAGCTAGGTAAAAGAAAGAGACTTTGAATTAGACGCTCTTGCGAGCGATGAAGACTGCCTTGATATTCTGAGTTCTCAAAAAAATTAGAATCGATCGGTGGAGTTTGTATGTCTTGAGAATAACTAAACATTAAATCTAGGGTTGGTTGATTGTCTGGTTATCTCAAGCGCAAGCTTTATGGCTTGCGAATTTTCAACTTCTTGCTGATTCGTTTTTTATGCTTATTTATCCTCGTATCGTCAGCCACTTTCCAAATTAATTTAATCGAATTCGATCTTCTCTCTGTTTCTGGATTAGGTTGGTGTTTTGATGGTTCGGCTACTTTGGTAAACACCTTATTTACTACAGGCGATAAAGATAGTTCTTTTGCGATCGCTGGTTCGATGGAACGATCTACCAAAGCTAATCCCACTAACTCTTCAATCCCAGATAGTTTCAGCCCTACCAAATAGGCTATACCTCTGGCGAGATGCAATTCAAATTGTCTCTTAACCGATTCTGAATCCAGAGGCAAGTTATGTTGATAGCAAAACTGAATTACCGCAACAGGAATAGCTGCACCAGCATCTCCTATAAAAGTTTCCCAAGTAATTTCTAAATTAGAATCAAATACTTGAGGTACTGGTGAAGGAACGGTATTCTGAGCCAAGCTATAGCAAATTCCCCAACGGCAGATAGCAGCATAGGTAGGAATTTGGGTTTTAGTTTTAATATTGATTATCTGATATCTGGTTTTTTCACTAAATCTAAGGCGTTTAACGATTGGCTGCATAAAAGAAGCTAAGAATAATATTTTGCCTATTCCCAGCGTTAGCTACGCATCCTTTTTTAAGATACAGATCACGGTAAAATTTTGCTTTACAGAAAATACTTGAGAGTAGACTGATGCAGGCTTTACTCTACCCATGACAAACAAGACTTCTAAATCTAGTAAATCTGAGACAATTTTTTATCGATTGAATTTTAAGTCTTCGTCGTACTCTCAAGATTTGATTCAATATTTACAGCAGCAAAACTACTGCCTTAATGGTCGTCAAAAAGTAGAGCAGATAGTAGAAACGTTTCTTCTACCATTGGTCTTATCTCCTGAAGACCCAAATTTTAAAGCAATAGTTGTTGAATCTTTGAGTAGGCTCAAAAGCCAGATAGAAATTATTCAAGTGATGACGGGGATAAATCTTGTTGACAAGGATCGATCTAAATGTCTACAACTACCGAACTCTACAGCACAAATTCTTACTTCGACAGTAACTCAGCCTGTTGAAGCAGAACAGCAGGAAGATGAATCCCATATAGACAAAGGGTTAGAACTAACACCCTTACAAGAGTTAGAGAC
>JBCBEA010000550.1:0-3217 GCA_038529195.1 Cyanobacteria bacterium J06600_6 | reverse complement strand
GAGCGTGCCTAACCTTTGTTTATTTTTTCCGATCTATATACGCTACCAAAAATTGACTACATCTGAGCAAGAATTTGTTACACAATGCTAGATAACGTTATCCAAACTTTTGTAAATTAGACAAATACCAAAGCTTTGAAAAAGCTAAGGTTTCACAGGAGCATTAAAACAAAAATCACGCTTAATTTATTAAATATAAATGTTAGATTTTCGCGCTAGCGGTGTATTACTTCATCCCACTTCTCTGCCTAGCCGTTTCGGGATTGGCGATTTGGGTGAGAACGCATATCGATTTGTCGATTTTTTGGCGAATAGTGACCAGCAAATATGGCAAATATTACCCATAGGACCGACAGGTTATGGCAACTCTCCCTATCTATCTTATTCTGCTTTGGCAGGAAATCCTCTATTAATTAGCCCAGAAATTCTATTCCATCAGGATTTATTGACCTCAGAAGAAGTACAGAATACGCCTGATTTCCCGCTAGATCGGGTAGATTTTGACGGGGTAATTGCAACCAAAATGCCCTTGTTGCGGCGGGCAAGCGATCGCTTTAAAATCCAAGCCTCTGCAGCAGATAGCGAAGAGTTTCAGCGATTTTGCAATCGCCATAATGACTGGTTGAGTGACTATGCTCTATTTATGTCTCTCAAGGCTGCTCACGGCGGTAGTGGTTGGAATCAATGGTCAGAGAATATTGCCCAGCGTCAGCCTCAGGCAATGGCAGAGTGGGGAGCTAAGCTAGCGGACGAGATTTTCTTTCATAAATTTGTTCAATATCAGTTTTTCTGTCAGTGGCAAAACCTCAAACAGTATGCCAACGATAAAGGGATTAAGCTATTTGGAGATATTCCTATTTACGTGGCTCACGATAGTGTTGATGTTTGGGCACATAGCGAAATCTTTCGTCTAGACAAGGAGACAGGAGAGGCAGCTTTGATGGCAGGCGTTCCCCCCGACTATTTCAGCGCCACAGGACAGCTTTGGGGTAATCCTGTGTATAACTGGGAGGAGTTAGCCAGAACTGGTTTTAAATGGTGGATCAGAAGAGTCGAAGCGATTTTAGAATATGTCGATATTATTCGCATCGATCATTTTCGTGGTTTTCAGGCATATTGGGCAGTGCCTCAGGGGGAAGACACAGCAATGAACGGCACCTGGCTAGAAGCTCCAGGAGATGAGTTTTTTGAGCTACTCAAGAAACAGCTGGGAATTTTGCCGATTGTAGCAGAGGATTTAGGAGTCATTACCCCTGAAGTTGAAGCTTTGCGAGATAAGTTCAACTTTCCTGGAATGAAGATCTTGCAGTTTGCCTTTGACGACGACCGCGCCAACGGCTTTTTGCCCTTTAACTACACCAATCGTAACTGTGTTGTCTATACAGGAACTCACGATAACAATACAACTGTCGGCTGGTTTGAAGAGCGATCGCCTGAAGCTCAAGCGAACGTGACGGACTATTTAGGCAGTGTGGGAGAAGACGGCATACATTGGGCGATGATTCGTTTGGCACTGAGTTCGGTAGGCAATACGGCAATCTTACCCTTCCAAGATATTTTGGGACTGGGTACAAATGCCAAAATGAATACTCCTTCTCAACCAACAGGAAACTGGAGCTGGCGCTGTCGTGCGGAGGCGTTTAATGACGAACTAAGTGGACGCATGAAGTATCTTACCTATCTATATGGACGAGCGCCTCATCATCACCAATAGCCAATTACTTTTAAACTGACCCCAATAGTTAATAATTGCTGAACGATAATGCTATTTAGAAAGCCTATCTCCTAAAATACTCTTAATCTAGCTGAGGTTAAATCTAGGCTTGTGAGTTGGGTAATCTATCACGCAGTGGCAAAACAGCATGCTGCTAGCAGAAAACAAGAGTTAGATTTGGCAACGGCGATCGCCAGTGATGATGTTCGCACCGTTGCCAAACTTTTAAATCGGGGACTAGACCCTAATTTACGTATTGTTGGTCAAAATAGAGAACCTTTAATTTTTTTAGCCTTTTCCAAGGTCAACTTTACCCTTCCTTTTCAGAAAATTGGCGATCATCCGAAGACCAGCTATAGAATTACGGCAAAGTCAGAGTGTTTGCGTCTCTTACTCCAGTATGGTGCAGATCCAAATCTGCGGGATAGTTTGGGGCGTACTGCCCTAGAAGTTGCGATCCTGTGGGGTTTGCCCAATACAGTAAAGCTATTCCTGCTTAACGGGGCTGATCCTAATTTACCCGACCAAAACGGCAAAACGCCTTTAATGAAAAGCGCTATTTTAGGTATTCAAGATGCTCGACCAGTTCAACATAAGCTGGAGGTGATGATGCATCTGCTCGATAGCGGTGCAGCGATTGATACTCAAGCAGCCGATGGTAAAACAGCATTAATGTATGCAGTCGGCAATTCTCGCCAAGAAATAGTAGAGCTTTTGGTCAGTCATGGAGCATCATTGACAATCACCGATAATCAGGGCAATCGGGCTAGAGACATCATTGATTGCGGTTCGACTAATGAGCAAAAAGTTGGGCTGCATAAAATACTCAGTCAGCCCCAGATCAATATTGGCAAGTATAAATATCAGGAATTTATTCCCGAAGGCGATCGCATTTTAGCAACTATTATTCAGAGAGAAAAACAGGGCGATCAGGTTTCTTTCAACGACTTGCCTCGTAAATTTTAAAATCGGTCTATTTTTTTGTTGTTAACTCGATCACGTGCTATACATTGCTCAAATAGAGAGAAACTTTAGCCAATGATCTTAGAGATAGATAAATATGTATTAATTCCCATCATACTCATCTTTTGTTTTGTAATTCCCCTTACTCTATTATTTAAACTTACTCAATTTAAACTAGTTGCAAACAACCCTAATAAACTAATATTTGCTCTTAGACCAATTTTCAGATTAAGTTTAGCTAGTATTTTAGGAGGAATTGGAGTTGTGTTAGCAATATATTTGCTATTCAACAATTATCTGGTAACTCTGACCTGTACTAAGATTATAAAAGAAACAGAAAATATAGAATATACTTTTGATACTAAAGGAATAGTATTGCGGCATCAACATCAGTTTATTCCTAATTTATTATCAGCAAAAATAGATATTAAATACAATAAGAAAGAAGAAAAGCCTTTTGTTAAGCTCGACTTTATCCATTTAGAGAGAAAAGAGATCGAACAACGATACAGTAATTTAGGTGTATCACTAAGCTCGAAA
>JBCBEA010000549.1:0-3245 GCA_038529195.1 Cyanobacteria bacterium J06600_6 | reverse complement strand
TGCGCTCAATTGTTATGGATTTAGATTTGAAACATGAGGAGTTTTGCCATTCTCTACACTTTTTGTCCTGTACTTAGTCTCTTTTGATGTAAAAAAAAGGTTTGTGTTCATTTTACAACCGTTTAAATAGACGCATTTTGTTTAATGAAACGGTCGGATACTGTTTGCGAAGTGCGCTCGGCATCACTGCCAGAGCGAACCTGAATAGTTTCCATAATTCTCCTACTCAATCGACAAAGGAACTTTGCGCTTATTATAAAAGCTGACAGCTAACAAAACAGCATACTTCAAGAAGCCAGTGTCAGAAATAATGAGAGACTTATACCCCCCCATCGAACCCTACAATCAAGGCAAGCTCAAAGTCTCCGACCTACACACGATTCACTATGAAGAGTCGGGCAATCCCAACGGCAAGCCAGTAATCTTTCTCCACGGCGGTCCTGGTGGTGGTATTACGCCGATGTACCGCCAGTATTTCGATCCGCAGCAGTGGCGCATCGTCATTTTCGATCAGCGGGGTTGTGGACAAAGTACTCCCTATGCGGAATTACGGGAGAATACCACCTGGGATTTAGTAGCAGATATTGAAAAGCTAAGAGAAAAATTAGATATAGATAAGTGGGTCGTATTTGGCGGTAGCTGGGGCAGCACTCTTGCTCTCGCCTATGCCGAAACTCATCCCGATCGCTGTAAGGGTTTAATTCTGCGGGGCATTTTTATGCTGCGTTCCGCCGAAATTCGCTGGTTTTATCAAGAGGGTGCAAATCATATTTATCCCGATGCCTGGCAGGAATATCTCAAACCGATCCCAGAATCAGAGAGGGACGATTTATTATCTGCTTATCACAAAAGATTAACTAGTGAAGATCGTCAGGTACGTTTAGCCGCAGCCCGCGCCTGGTCTGTATGGGAAGCCAGCACCAGTAAGTTAATTCCTTCTAAGACTAGCAAGCAGCGTTTTGGACAGGCTGAATTCGCCGAAGCTTTTGCGCGAATTGAGTGCCACTATTTTATGAATCAAGGCTTTTTTGAACGCGAGAATCAGCTACTAGAGAATGTAGATCGCATTAGTCATTTACCAGGGGTAATAGTTCAGGGTCGCTATGACGTTGTCTGTCCGATGATTAGTGCCTGGGAACTGCATCAGGCTTGGCAGTCAGCAGAATTTATCGTCATTGATGATGCGGGACACTCCGTCTCGGAACCAGGTATCAAAGATGCTCTGATAGAGGCGAGCGATCGGTTTGCTGCGTTATAACTAAGGAAATAGGACAGCTATTTTTTATACCTAAATGTTTGCTTTAACCAAAAACACTTCTCGCCAAAGAGAAATTGCTGAAGTAGTATTTCGTAACGGCTGGGATTACGCGCGGGGGTTGTTGAGTGGTAATAAAGCTGACGAACCGCGTCTTCCCTCTCCTGAAGTTCTCCGCAACGTTCTGATCGAACTTGGTCCTGTCTACGTCAAGCTAGGACAGCTCTTATCTACTCGTCCCGATCTTTTACCTGGTCGCTATGTGGAAACTCTTACCGATCTCCAGGCAAATGTACCCCCCGTACCCTGGTCACAGGTAGAAGCCTTAATCCGTCGAGAGCTAAACCGACCAATTACCGAAGTCTTTAGCGAAATTGACCGTAATGCGATCGCAGCTGGTTCAATTGGACAGGTCTATAGAGGTGTCTTAGTTAGCGGTCAAAAAGTTGCTTTAAAAGTACAGCGTCCAGGAATCGATATCGTTGTCGCCCAGGATATTTCTTTGATTAAAAGTCTGGCTGAACTAGTCTCTCGCACTGAGTTTGGCAAAAACTTTGATATTGTCGGCTTGGCGGAAGAATTTAGTAATGCTTTAGTTGCCGAGTTGGACTTTACTAGTGAAGCGGAGTATACCGAACAGCTGCGCCAAAATTTAACCGATACTAAGTTATTTGAGACAGAAAAACTGGTTATTCCTCAGATCTTTAATGATTTGACCTCTACTAAGCTGTTAACGATTGAATGGCTTGATGGCGTACCCATTTTAGATGCGACTCTTCCCGCGATCCGAGATAATAAAGATGAGGCGGTTCAACGTAGCGAACTGACGACGGTGCTGTTTAGAGCATTTTTTAAGCAGGTGTACATCGACGGCTTTTTTCATGCCGACCCCCACCCAGGCAATATTTTTTACCTGCAGGATGGTCGTTTGGCTTTACTAGACTGTGGAATGGTTGGTCGCCTAGATCCCCGCACACAGCAGATTCTAACGGAAATGCTGCTAGCTATTGTCGATCTCGATGCCCGTCGCTGTAGTCAGCTAACCCTCGAATTAGCCGAAGGTGGACAGCAGGTTAATCTCAACCGTCTGACTAACGACTACGACATTATGCTGCGCAAGTATTACAATCGCAGCATTTCTCAGATCAACTTTAGTGAAGTAATTTACGAGGTTTTACAGGTATCCCGCAATAATAAGATTCGGCTACCAAGCAACATGGGGCTATATGCCAAAACCCTAGCTAACTTAGAAGGTGTGGCAAGAGGTTTTTATCCCCAGGTGAACCTGCTAGATCAAATTCGTCCGTTAATGGCGGATGTCTTTCGCCGTCAGCTACTAGGTGAGCGACCAGAAGAAACTTTACTACGTATTGGTTTGGACTTTAAGAGTCTGTCTTTGCGATCGCCTCGTCTGGTAGAGCTATTGCTAGACCGAGTCACCTCAGAAACCCTAAAATGGAATCTCAATATTCCTCGTCTTGACATCCTGGCGCTGAGTGTGGAAGATTCTGCCAATCGTCTTTCCTTTAGTATCTTAGTTGGCTCGCTGATTATGGGCGCAGCTATTATTTCTACCGGATCTGCCACAACTCAGGTTTCTGTTTTAAGTAATGTTTTATTCGCAGCTGCTTGTCTTTTGGGACTATGGCTAATTTTAAGCATTTTACGCTCGGGCAAACTAAAGTAAAAAATATGGCAATTTACGAGAATCAATGAGCGATCGTGACTCTCTCTTTTATCTGAAAAATCGCTCAGTTTAGAATCTAGTCGCTAAGTTTACCAAAACTTCATATGATGTTTATGACCTTATTTGAACTGTTTTTTAGCAACTTTATAATTACTGACTGTAGCTTCAACAATAGTAAAAACATAGGGTCTGGCGATCGCTTAATTTGCACTTTTGTTTTTGAAGAAATAATTTTAACCAATAAATATAGTTAGATCTGACTATGTCAGAAAAGCCTGCATTGAGAAACTACTTATTAGTATT
>JBCBEA010000548.1:0-3247 GCA_038529195.1 Cyanobacteria bacterium J06600_6 | reverse complement strand
ATGATACTGCCCGTAAACATTAATATGTGTGTGACGAGTTGGCCAAATATGCTTTAAATCTTCATCATCGACGGAATGACCTTCTTGCCGAAGCTGCTGGACAACTTTATCGATATAGACCGTGTTCCAGACAATAATCGCATTGGTAACTAAATTCAGACATCCGACCTGATTCAATAATTGGTCATCTTGTTGAGTTTTGATTTCTCCTTGATTAGCATAGAAAAGATGAGAACGCAGACTGTGCAAAGCTTCCCCTTTATTTAATTGTCGCTTGAGCCTACGCCGATTGGTTTCATCAGCATACCAACGAAGAATATGAATAGTTTTGATGAGCCTGCCATATTCTTGAAGAACCCGCATCAAAGGATGTTTTCGAGGAAAAGCTTGCAGTTTTTGGATCATTAATGAGGCTGTCACCCAGCCCATTTTAAGAGACCCAACTAAGCGCAGCATCTCGTCCCAATCATCTAAAATTAGCTGCTGAATAATAGTTCCCTTCAGATGCTCTTTGAGTAGTGGATAGAGATCGAGGTCAATGTTACTGGTTCGATAAAGCTTTTGGTCGGCTAAGTCTCGAATACAGGGAGAAAATCGCATTCCCAACAAATCGAACAGAGCAAAAATCACCTCCGTGTATCCTGCTTTATCTGTTGTGTGTTCTAGAATTGATAATTCGGTTTCATTATTCAGAATCTCATCCAGAACAGAGGTAGCATCTCTAACCGTAGCAGGAATGGGCTTACTACCATACTGAGAAAACTGGTCGCTGGTCTAACTATAAAAAGTCACTCCTTTGCCGTAACCAAAGTAACTAGGAAATTTTTTACTGAGAATTAGTGTTTAAGTTGATGAAACGAATTGATTTCATTGTGTTGTCACACACACCCTTAAAAAATCTCTCATTTTCTCAATAATCTGTGGCGCATTTTCTTCCTTACGCTTGTTTTCTCGTGTTGCCAGAACTGGTAGTCTCAAAAAGGATAAGGATGTGGAGAAATTACAGATATTCCCTATCCCTCAACCCCAGTTATGGAAACTTTAGGAGGAGTACAGGGCGCGTATATTTCGCCAGATTTGAGTTGCAGCTAAAGCACCATCCGCAGCAGCAATTACTACTTGATTGAGTCCCGTTTTTAAATCGCCAATGGCAAAGATGCGAGGATGAGAAGTACGAGCCATTTTGTCCGTAACTAAATTACCGCCCTGTTTCTCTAGGTCGAATTTATCCAGATAAGTAGCGTGATATTTAGAACCCATGGAGATTAAACCAGTATCCAACTCCACTACTCGACCGTCGGTTAATTCCACTCCCGTCATTTGATGGTTTTCTCCAACAAACTGCTCTAGAGGAGTCTCTTCAATTTGATAACCTAGTGCTTCTAATCTATTGCGCAAATCGTCGGGGATTTTAAATAATCCTTGAGTAAACAAGGTAATTTCTCCAGTAAACCAACCAACGGGAAAAACAACTTCCGCATTACCCGCACTGCTAGCAAAGATACCAACTTTTTTATCGGTCATTTCGTAACCGTCACAAATCAAACAAACATGAAGGTTATGACCAGCGTAATCATAAACATTACGCATATTGGCTAATTCTGGGAGATAGTCGATAATGCCACTAGCCGCAATAAGATATTTAGCTCGGAAAGTATGGTATTGGCTATTGTTGCGACCGACTTTGACTCTGACAGCAAAAGTTTCTCCCTCATCAACTACCTCTTCGACGTAAGCATCGAGTAAATCTCCGCCGAGAGAAAGAAAATGTTCTTTACCCTGTCTGAGAACCGATCTTCCTGGAGTATCGGGAGGCAAACCTAAATAATTATGGAGTTCCGTCATCCAGAAAGAACGAGCTTTGCCTTTATCGATAATTAGAGTATCGAGTAAATAGCGTTGCAGATATATTCCCGCAGAAAGTCCTCCCGCACCACCACCGACAACAATAGTGTCATAAATTTTTTCCGTAGCTGATTGTAAATTCAGTTTGGTAAGTTTCATGCTTGTTACCTCTCATATTAATTGAAAGAATGAAGCGAAAGAAACAAGAAGAAGAAATAGTAAGAATATTTTCTTTTTTTTGACTTCTCCTTGTCTCATTAGAGCCGAAAAAGAAACCATATTAATGATTAGCTAATGCTAGTTGAGCCAGTAAATCATTGAGTTTTCCTTCTCGATCTAGCTGATGAATTGCATCGCTACCGCCAATGTGAACTTCATTGATAAAAATTTGAGGAACGGAGCGTTTGCCATCTGAACCTCGCTTAACCATTGCATCTCTGGCTGCTTCATCACCGTCAATGACATATTCGATATAGTCAATATTTTTACTATTTAAAAGTTGTTTGGCTCGGCGACAGAAGGGACAAGTTGACCAGGTATAAATTTCTACTTTAGCCACGATCTTTACTCCTTGATTTTGATAATGTTAATTAGATTTGTATCTACTAAAAGGCGACAAAGTTCTTCTTTTGCAAAAGCGGACTACTTCAGAAGTCAGTACAAATTTTTATGCCCTCTAGCGTTTGCTTCCGAACCAAATCCGTAGATCGTTAAAATCGAACGCTAGAGATATCCCATTGATAACTAATAGCGCAGTCAAAAATGTCTGATAGATTGGGAAACCCTCGGGTCTGGCAAATACCAGAATCCACATCAGATGTGTCCAAGGTAAGATATGCCCAGCTGCTGCTAATTTTGAGAATTTACCAGCAGCGATAACAATACCTACAGTGATGACCATTCCGCTTATTGCTAACGCTGCGATTAAAGTGCCAGATGGTTGATTGAGAAATGCGAGGGTCGCCAAATTTATTGGTCCTAGAATAAACATCATCCAGATTTGTACCCAAATTGGCAGATTGAAAAAAGATTGCTGAATGCGTGCTAACCTACTCATTTGTTGTTGTTTAGGTAACATGGTTTTCTCCTTTCAGATTGCAAATAAAGTTATTGTTGTTTTCTGGTTCTGATTATTTGATTTGCTAAAAAAGCTGAAAATCAAAAAGTATCGAGGTTTTGTTCGAGAATTTTTCTAGCAGTTCGCAGTATCTAAGCTGCTTGCATTACTGGTAATTTTTCTAATCCAGCAGCAGCTCGCTTGTAGGCTTCTTCAAGAACTTCAGAGATAGTGGGATGGCTATGAACTAAGTGAGCTAGTGACTGGATTTTGGAACCCTGTGCGATTGCATTCGATACTTCGTGAATCAAGTCCGCTGCATGTAGACCAATAATATGACCGCCC
>JBCBEA010000547.1:0-3252 GCA_038529195.1 Cyanobacteria bacterium J06600_6 | reverse complement strand
GTAGTAACATGATTATTTAAAATAACTATTAGACTGAATAATTGTTATGTTTAATTAATTTATTTTTGGCTGAAATATAAATATTATTGATCTGATTAATTAAAATAATAGCTTTTAAAATAGTTATATTCTACTATGCTGTGAATTATTATGGAGTCAATATCGTGACATTTTCTGGTGAAATTTCTGGTGAAAGTTTAAACTATCCTCCAACCAAGCAAATATCACAAAGCGACAATTATCATGGGGTGCAGGTAGCAGATCCTTACCGTTGGTTAGAAGACCCTGATTCAGAGCCTACTAAAGCTTGGGTACAGGCTCAAAATCAAGTAACTAATAATTATTTAGCAACAATTTCTTATAGAAGTAAAATACAGCAGCGGTTAACTCAGCTATGGGATTACGAAAAATATGGCACTCCCTTCAAACGAGGTCAGCGTTACTTTTACTTCAAAAATGATGGACTACAAAACCAAAGCGTTTTATATACTCTCGGATCTTTAGAGCAAGAGGGGGAAGTATTGCTCGACCCGAATACATTATCAGAAGACGGCACGATCGCTTTGTCGGGTTTATCAATTAGCGACAATGGTCAGTGGATGGCATATGGTCTATCAACCGCTGGTTCTGACTGGGTTGAATATCGTGTGAGAAATATTGCGACAGGAGAAGATACCAAAGATCATCTTCAGTGGATTAAGTTTTCTGGGGCATCCTGGACAAAAGATAATCAGGGCTTCTTTTACAGTCGCTACGATGAACCTAACGAGCAGACAAAATTAGAAGATGTTAACTACTATCAAAAGCTTTACTATCACCGTTTAGGTACACCCCAAGCAGAAGATACCTTAATTTATCAGCGTCCCGACCAAAAAGAGTGGGGTTTTAGCGGTAGCGTCACAGAAGACGGCAAGTATTTAATCATCGGTGTTTGGCTAGGTACAGACAGCAAAAATCTGGTCTTCTATAAAGATCTACAGCAGCCTGATAGTCCAGTAATTGAACTAATTAGTGAGTTTGAAGCCAGCTACGGGGTAATTGACAACGATGGCGATACTTTTTGGCTACAGACAGATCTAAATGCTCCCCGTGGAAAGGTAATTGCGATCGCTCTAAGTCAACCAGACAAAACTAACTGGCAGGAAATTATTCCTGAAGCGGAGGAAACCCTCGAAAGCGTGGGTATTTTAAACAATCAGTTTGTGCTGGACTATCTCCAGGATGCGCGATCGCAAATTAAAATCTACGATTTAGACGGTAACTTTATCCGTGAAGTCGAATTACCTGGCATTGGCTCGGCGGGAGGTTTTGGTGGTAAGCGTCATGACCAAGAAACCTTTTATACCTTTACTAGCTATACTGCCCCCGCCACAATTTATCGCTACGACATGAATACAGGAGTTAGCCAACTTTTTCGTCAGCCTCAGGTAGACTTCAATGCCGATGATTATCAAACCCAGCAGGTATTCTATCCTAGCAAAGATGGCACAAAAATCCCGATGTTCATCACCCATAAAAAGGGAATTGAACTAGATGGTAATAATCCTACCTATCTTTATGCCTACGGGGGGTTTAATATTTCTCTGACTCCCAGCTTTTCAGTTAGCAATCTTGTCTGGCTAGAAATGGGCGGAATCTATGTCGTAGCGAACCTTAGAGGTGGGGGAGAATACGGCGAAGCTTGGCATCAGGCGGGCATGAAAGACCAGAAACAAAACGTCTTTGATGACTTTATTGCAGCAGGAGAATGGTTAATCGAGCAAAAATACACTAGTAAAAATAAACTAGCGATCGCCGGTGGTAGTAATGGCGGTTTACTAGTTGGTGCATGTATGACTCAACGTCCCGATCTTTTTGCAGCAGCTATCCCCGCTGTCGGCGTATTAGATATGCTGCGCTTTCATAAGTTTACGATTGGTTGGGCATGGTGTTCGGAGTATGGTAGCCCCGACAATGAAACAGACTTCAAAACTCTTTATGCCTATTCTCCCCTGCATAATCTTAAGGAAGGCACAAACTATCCTGCCACTATGATTACCACTGCCGATCATGACGATCGCGTTGTGCCTGCCCATAGTTTTAAGTTTGCTGCTGCCCTCCAGGCTGCCCATCAGGGAGATAACCCTGTCTTAATTCGGATTGAAACCAAAGCTGGTCACGGTGCGGGAAAACCCACCAGTAAAATCATCGAAGAGGCTGCGGATAAATGGGGCTTTTTAATGGCTAATTTAGGCATGTAATCAATTTGCTTTGTCCCCTAATCACGAGGGTTAGGGGTACAGGCGATCGCTCTTTTAAATAACTTGAATTGTTTTGAAGGCGATCGCTTTTTATTTATGTCAACTAGAAATTTTGTCCAGCATTTAATTTTTTTAACTTTCACATTGACTAATTATTTTCTTAATATCTGCTGCTGTAATATTTGTTTGTTCTGATTTGGTATAAATAGTCAGTAAAACAATGCCTGTAGCTGTCTGACAATAGTAAATCAGACGATATCCGCCACTTTTACCTTTGCTAAGATCACTATTTTTTACTCGCAGCTTAAAAATTTGTTCCCCAGTTCCAGTTATTCTATCTCCTGGCAATTCTCCGTTTCGCAATTGTTCTATTACTGGTTCTACATCTTGGCGAATACGACGATATTTTTTGCCTAGAGCTTTAACGTTTCTTTTAAATGTGGGAGACACCTCAACTCTGACAAAAGATTTATCTGTCACGATTTAATCTGCCCAAAGTTGTTCTACAGGTATCGTATTTCCGCTTTTTGCTTCTTGCCAAGCTTGGCGCAAATCTCCCAATACTTCTTCTTTAGTTGAACTATCTTCTGTTTCTGGATCTTCTGAGACAAGTACAATTACTTCCACCCTGCTTTGTTTCTCTATCGTCAAAGGAGAATCTAAAGCTAACTGTCCTCTTTCGTCTACAGTTCCCATTACTTTAATCGCTTTCATTTTTATTTAAGAACACTAATTAAGAGTGATTTTAATCTTTTTAGATTGGGAAATAAAGACAATGCTAAACACTAATATAGCAATCGCTTTTCGATGAATTATCTTGAAGGCGATTATTGCTCTCTTTGACTAATTCTTTTTTTTGACAGATTTACGATTGAGATAATAGTGCCAAAGAATCTTTGTAGCGATCGCTCGATAGGGTTTCCAAGCTTTAGCAACAGGGCTATTTCATTCTAAAGAGAGATAAAACATGATTTAGGTCAAACTGACATTTGCGCTGTGCTTGAGCCATATT
>JBCBEA010000546.1:0-3252 GCA_038529195.1 Cyanobacteria bacterium J06600_6 | reverse complement strand
CTTGAGGGTACGCACCTTTGTTTTTTATTTCGTTTTGAATAAATTGTCTTCGTTGAAAAGTTGTTTGTTCGTAGCTTTAAGCTCTAAGCTGTTAGCTATAAGCTTTTTGAAGAATTGCAGTTCAATTTGAAAGTTATGTCTCTAAAATTTTTTGAAAAACCTGAGCCTTCTCAGGGCGATCGCGTTCCCCCTGGTCAATATTTAGCCAAAGGCTTTCCTGTCTTAAGCTATGGTGAAACGCCTCAGGTGAGTGAAGATAAGTGGTTACTCAAGGTCTGGGGATTAGTAGAGGAAAAATCCTTTGATTGGTCGGATTTGATGGCTCTACCCCAGCAGGACTTTACTGCTGACTTTCACTGTGTAACCCGCTGGTCGAAGCTTGACGTTACCTGGACGGGAATCAAGATGACAGATTTTCTGGCTGCTTTAAATATCGATTCAAAGGCGACTCATGTCCTACAGCATTGCTATGGTGGCTATACGACTAATTTAAGCCTAGAAGATTTTGCTCGACCAGAAAATTTCTTGGCACATACTCTAGAAGGTGAGCCTATCCCCCCAGATCATGGTGGACTACTGCGATCGGTAGTGCCTCATCTTTACGCTTGGAAAAGCGCCAAATGGATTAACGGTATTGAATTTCTAGACCACGACGAAGAAGGTTTCTGGGAGCGCAATGGCTATCATATGCGGGGTGAACCCTGGGCAGAACAAAGATATGCGGGTAAATAGCTTAAATGAGCATCGAAATTTTAGGTGGTTGCCAGGATTGAAGATTTTTCTGCCTAGTTCCTAGCTGGTGGAGTCAGAAACCTGAAGAGTGTATAAACACTTAGAAGACTATGTATGGTTCTAATAGCGTACTGGACGCTGATAATAAGGGTAGGCGGAATGATGTGTTGGACGATGGGGTCTTGCTTGGTGATGCTGTCTATAATTATGATGGCGTAGCTGACGTTGGTGAGAACGATAATGATTTACTCGACGCTGGCGATGTTGGTGGGGGTGGTGGTTGTTTCTGTGGTGACGAACTTTATGCTGCAGCACGTTTCCCCAGGATTTATAAATTCTGATGGGTTTGGCTTGAGCAGCGGTGACAGTACTAAAAGTCAAGACTGCGGTTATAGCTAAGGTCGATAATTTCATAGTATTTGCGATCGCTAGAGGTTTACGAACGATTAAATTTGTTGTTCTCTTGGTTTTGATGTTTTTATTATTGTTTGCCTAACTGAGAAAACCCTGATTAAAGGTTAAGCATTGGCTAAAAGCTAAAAGTCAGAAAACTAGTAAATCTAAAGGTCACTGATTTACATCAGGCGCGCTAAATTATCATTAATTCTTAAAACAGATAAAACATCTAGATTCAGAGCAGGATACTATAAATCAGGGAGTTTTCTTGAGAGTAAAGTTATCTAAGACCATGGTAGATAGTCATTCAGAGACAGCGCGTTTTCGCCAGCTACAGAATAAGCTAAGAGAATGGACGCGATCGCCCGAAGAGGGACAACTATGGCAGAGTATTGATATTTTCGATCAGGATGACTACGATATTTTGGTAATCCCTTCCTTTAGCGTCGATCAGCAGGTAGGGGACAAGGTAGCAGGATTTCTTCACTATGAGGAACGGCTGTTATTTTCTCTGATTCGCCTGCGCAATCCTTTGACCAGAGTAATTTACATTACGGCTTTACCTTTGTGTCCCATCGTTATTGATTACTACCTCCAGCTACTGCCAGGCATTCCTTTTTCCCATGCTCGCGATCGCCTTTTGCTAATCAGCACCTACGATGGTTCTCTTAAACCCCTGACTCAGAAAGTTTTAGACCGTCCACGGCTAGTTGAAAAGATCAAACGAGCTTTACGCCCAAATAAATCTTATATGGTCTGCTACAACTCGACTGACCTCGAACAGCAGCTATCTTTAAAACTCGGTATTCCCCTTCTTGCAGCATCTCCTGAAGTTCTTAATTGGGGTTCAAAAAGCGGTAGCCGTCGTATTTTTGCAGAGGCGGGCATCGCTCATCCCAACGGCAGCTATACCGTTAGAAACGTTGAGGATCTAATCCAAGAACTATACAAACTGTGGCAAAGACAGCCAGATCTCAAGCGCATTGTGGTCAAGCTAAATGAAGGCTTTTCAGGAGAAGGTAATGCTCTGCTGGATCTGCGACCGATTGCGGAATCTAGTCCTTTGCAAAAAGATGCAGCAGCAACTAAAGCTGCCTTAGAAAAACAGCTCGCAGACATGAATTTTCAGGGTGCAGGTGAAACCTGGACGACTTTTTCGGGCAGAATTCCCGAATTAGGGGCAATTGTCGAAGCTTTTGTCGAGGGCGAAATCAAGAGATCTCCTAGTGTCCAAGGCTATATACGACCATCGGGAGAAGTGGAAATTGTTTCGACTCACGATCAGATTTTGGGTGGTGTGGACGGACAGGTATATGAAGGCTGTTATTTTCCTGCCGATGCTGACTATCGTTGCGAACTACAGGAGCTGGGTTTAAAAGTTGGCGAAGTGTTAGCTGCCAAGGGGGCGATCGAACGTTACGGCGTAGACTTTATTACGGTACAAGATCCCAAAACTAAAGCCTGGGATATACAGGCGATCGAAATTAATCTGCGTAAAGGTGGTACGACTCATCCTTTCATGACTCTCCGACTGTTGACGAACGGCACCTTTGACTACGACACGGGTAAGTTTTTGAGTCAGCAAGACCAGGAGAAGTACTATATTTCTACCGACAATCTGCAAAAGCCACAGTATAAGGGTTTATTGCCTAACGACCTCATGGACATCATTGCTCAAGAAAGGCTACATTTCGATAGCAGCAGCCGAACTGGTACGGTATTTCATCTCATGGGTGCGTTGTCAGAATTTGGCAAGTTAGGTTTAACTAGTATTGGTAACTCCCTAGAAGAAGCTCAGGCAATTTACGATCGCGTTGAAGAAGTACTAGACAAAGCCACGGCAAATCCTCTCCATGCAGATGATAGCCATGAAACACCTCTACCGCTGCCGATCAACTGGAGCAGTAATCAGTAAACTTCTTGCAGAAGTTAGGAGAACGGTTAAAGGGAAAAGGTTAAAGGGTATGGTCGATACTTTGTTGTACTTGGTTTGAACTTAATGGCTTTTCTTGCTTTGCATAGTTTTTGGTCATCCGTTACCTAATAGAGCGATTTATGGATTGGATTTGACTAGCAAGCATACGGCTTAATCTTTTAGCTAGATCGTATAGCCGAAAATAAATA
>JBCBEA010000545.1:0-3254 GCA_038529195.1 Cyanobacteria bacterium J06600_6 | reverse complement strand
AGTAAATATGTTAAATGGTTTCTGAACAAACATTAACAGCAAAGATAGTGCCATTTTATTCAGGCGAACAGCCCGATTTAGCAGGTCGCACAATTCAACAGATTTGGGATTGGGATTTTGAAGAATTGGAATGTGTACACCACTACATTCAATGGTTGTTTCCCATTTCAGAAAAAAGTCATTTTAATTCCTCTGCTCCAACTGTAGATGAACAAGTTGTTAAGGCATTTAGGAGCAACCCACTGTTGCAGCAAAATTTACTTCGGTCGCTTTCGATAATGCTGAATTTCTATGGATTAAAACTAGATAAAGATAAGCAGGGCAGGATAACTGTAGAGAGGTCGAAAGAATACCCCGCTCGCAAGCAGGAATGGGTACAAATGCTCGACCATAATTACTTACGCATTACGCGAATATTCAAGTGTTTGATGACTTTCGATCTGAAAAAAGAAGCTCAAGCATTTTACGAGTGTCTGAGTAATATATATCGAGAAGATAGTGAGCAGATTGGAAGAGAAACATTTCAATACTGGACAGATGCAGTTAATTCTTTTATGTAACAAGCTCGATAGTGGGCAAGAGTAAAAAATTAACTTCAAATATGTAATAAATCATTTGCTCACTCTGTTTATGCCTTATTCGTAAATATCAATTCTTATATGACCGCACTATCTTTTATATTTTTCTTACTTTTATTTACCGTCGTCGGGGTTTATGCAGCTACACAAAAACAGGATACAACTGCGGATTACCTACTGGCGGGAAGAAAGGTAAATCCTTGGGCGATCGCTTTATCGGCTTTATCAAGCGGGCAAAGCGGATTTTTATTTACGGCACAGGTCGGATATGCCTATACTCAGGGGTTATCGGCAATTTGGCTGGCAGTTGGCTGGGCGATTGGCGATTATCTAGCTTGGGTAATGGTTTTCAAGCGATTACGCATCGTTTCAGAAGCTTCTGAATCAGAAACCATACCTGCATTTCTGGCACAAAAGCAGCCAGGCGATCGCTGGATCTCAATTATTTCGGCATTGATTACAATTTTCTTTTTGGGTACTTATGCTGCTGCTCAACTACTGGCAGGCAGTAAGGCACTCAACAGTTTGTTTGACTGGGACTATAGCTGGGGAATTATCATCGGCGCAATTATTGTCGTCATCTATTGTTTTTCGGGCGGTATTCGCGCTTCGATTTGGACAGATTCAGTGCAGTCGATTGTGATGATTATCGCTTTATTGATGCTGCTGGTATTTACGCTTATTGCTGGAGGTGGCATTGGCAATATTTTTGCGGATCTGGGTCAAATAGATGCCAACTTGGTTCGATTATTTCCAACAGATTTAGACTGGGGCTTTATGCCATTCTTTCTGGGCTGGTTAGTAGCGGGCTATGGCGTCGTGGGACAACCTCATATTGTAGTTCGAGCGATGGCGCTCGATTCTGCTAATAATATGGGCAAGGCGCGAGACATTAAAATTATCTGTGGTTTAGTTACGGCTTTTACGGCGATCGCCATTGGACTTGCAGCTAGAGTATTATTGCCTAATTTAAACGATCCAGAATTGGCGCTATTAGATTTATCTCAAAATCTTTTGCCAGGCATACTTGTAGGTGTAATTTTAGCGGGCTTATTTGCTGCCACAATTTCTACTGCCGATTCCCAAATCTTGTCCTGCTCCGCTGCCCTAACTCAAGATCTTTTCCCAGAATTAGCCAAGTCCTATAAATTTGCCAAAATCGGGACTTTAGTGGTGACGGCAATTGTGCTGGCGATCGCTCTATCAAATAACGACAGCGTCTTTGGCTTAATTACCTTTGCCTGGTCGATTCTGGCTTCTGGTTTGGGGGTTTTATTAATCTTACGCAGCTATGAAAAACCCGTATCTACTCCTACGGCGATCGCTATTATGCTCGCCGGCATTTTTGTATCGATGTATTGGAAACTCGGTTTAGGATATTCGGGTGCAGTCTACGAAGTATTTCCAGGAATGGCTGCGGGATTTTTGGTTTATTTAATATCTACTTTGTTTATGGAAGAAAGCAAAAAATTAAGATAATTTTTTTATTTTAAAACCACATAGAATAATTTTTCTAAAAGTCAATCGCAGCAATAAGTCCAAAGAAGGCTCTATCTGACAACATTGCTACTGCAAATTCTTTTTAGCATCTGTAAGCGTAATCATCAGCGTTAGGGGACGAATAGGAGAGGCAATAAAACCGCACTTATCTAAATAGAATTTTTTTGCCTTTTCATCTAAAGCATGAACTAAAATAGTTCTAATTCCTACTATGTCTGCTGTTTGTATAATTCGTAAGACAGCATCCTTAATCAAACCCATCCCAATTCCTCTGCCTTGATGCTGTTTATCTACGGCTAATCTACCAATAATCATTACAGGAATGGGATCGGACATATTTCTTCTAATTTTTCCTGGTGCTTCGGCACGAATAACGCTACCAGCAGCAAGGCAATAGTAACCAACTACATTATTTTGAGCGCAGATGACATAAGTACGAGACGCACCCTGCTTCTGGTTTTTCAAAGCGTTATTTCTCAACCAATTATTCAAGCTAGAATTTCCACAATCAAAATCTGCTAGGTCAAATTTGTCGGCTATGGGTTGAGGAGGATCGTAGCTCATGATTCCCAAGGTGCTTTTTGCTGCAACATATCGGCTAATTTTTTATTTGACTGAGGGGAAACATCTAAAGCTCGATTGAACTCAGACCATTGTTCGTCATTTAGAACAAAAATACTACGCTCGGATAATGCGTTTTCAGAAGCCTGACAGACCGAATCCAAGATAAATGAGGTTTGGGTTTTACCACATACACTCGCGGCAGTATCAATTAATTCTCTTTGCTCTGGAGGAATACCAAAACTGAAAGTTTTTAAATTGAGATTTTGAGCTTCTTTTAGACCAGTCAATGCTTTTTTGTAATAGATTAAACTATTAAAATAGCTCAATGTTATTAAAAACTGTATAGTAAAAGTTCCAAAAACGACAAAAGACATTCCAGCGTACAGGATACTGAAATCATCTGTTATTTTCGACAACTCTGACCCAAAGTTGTATTGAATAAGAATAGAAAAGCTTATTGCTATTATAAATGCTCCCGCTGATATCTTTTTTTCAACAGACTCTAAATGCAATATATTTTCCTCTAATTCCGTTATTGCATTTTTTATCTCATCTAAATAATACTTGCTATGGATTTTTATGGCAAAATCTCTTGTGTATACACAAGAGATT
>JBCBEA010000544.1:0-3264 GCA_038529195.1 Cyanobacteria bacterium J06600_6 | reverse complement strand
AACTAAGTTCCATCGATTCCAACCAGGTTCAAAATTCATTCGAGCTGCCTTTAGAGCCAGTTCATCCATGGCATCAACGTTCAGCCTTTGAAGTCTGTTATTTAGCGGCACGTTAATCGTGAAGGTGGATAATTGGACACCCAAGATGTAGATGATAGGAGCCGAGATCGACAGCAGACGCTGAGTGCCGTCTAGTTGACCGAAGCCCAATACCGTAGCTGCTACCGCAGCTAAAATAGACCCCATCCAGACTGCCACCATTAGGGGCTGATTATTCTGGATCACACCATCAATTACTTGAAACGCTCGAATAAATTCGCGATCGTTTAATGTTTTTATGCCAGGCATCACGACGGTGGCAAAAGCAAACAAGAAGCCCGCTACGAGGGAACACAGCAAGGTTGCTAAGATTAGAACAATTTGGAAAGTGGATACAGTTAACATGATTTAAGTTCCTTAATTTGAACCGTCTATAAAGAAGACATCCTTAGTCTACGAAGAGCGACCTAGTGGAGCTTGTCATTTCTTGCGGGATTATCACTTTCTTGCGGCGACTTCTAAATGTTGACTATAGATAAATCTCCAAGACAGAAGATCGTCCTGTAATCGAATTTCTGTTCGAGAATTAGGATGAGATTGAGAACAATTTCATCCCATTAAAAAACGTCCCAGATGTACATAAATAATGATCGGGTGCTGAGATAATATCCCTATCAGCAACGCGACCATACATATAACCTATGGCTCTCGAACAATCCCCGTCAAACGATTTATCTACGGTCGGCTCTCAACCCAGCGAGTCAGCTTTAGTCTTAAAGACAGAGACAATTGAGATCGAACAACTGCAATTTCCTCCAGGCGAGGGAGATTTCCATTCTGAAGTAGCCCACATGTTATTTGTAAATCAGACATCGCGCCCCATGCCTTATCTACAGACTCAGGATGGGAAAACTTATACTGGGTTATATCGTCACGGCGATATGTTGCTCACTCCTGCCAATACACCATTATTTGTGCGATGGGAGGGAAATGAAAATTGTCTACAGATCCAGCTGCCAGAGGCATTTCTTAAGCGCGTTGTCGAAGAAACCTTGGGTAAGAACGGCGATCGTCTTACCTTAGTGCCGACGTTCCACAGTCGAAATCAGCAGCTTGAAGCGATCGCTACTCTATTGATGGCAGAAATGCAGCAACCTCAACCCAGCGGTTCACTGTATCTAGACTCCCTAGCAAATGTTTTGGCGGTGCAGCTGCTGCGCAGTTATGGGACGAACTCAGCCCAGATACCAAGTTATGAAGGTGGGTTGCCGATTTATCAACTCAATAAAGTACTGGACTACATTGATGCTGAATTAGCGGAGGGAATCAAGTTGGCCGATCTAGCCAGCCTGCTTAACATGAGTCCGTTCCATTTTGCTCGCATGTTCAAGCAGTCTATGGAAATTACGCCCCATCAATATGTAATTCAGCAGAGAGTTGAACGTGCTAAACAGCTACTGAAAAACAGCGATCGCGCCATCATCGATATTGCCCTAGAGTGTGGATTCAATAGTCACAGTAGCCTCAGCAAACAGTTTCGCAAAGTAATGGGGATAACACCCAAAACTTTTAGAAGCAAAGGATGAATCGCAAGCGCATTTCGGTTTTATTGTGAGCCGAAAACGTCAGTTTTTGCGAGCTAAATGATAGTTCATCCTTAAAGATGAAAGAACAGACTAAATTATATTTTCATTAAAGTAGCGTCTAATCACCATTTTTTGTTGCTGGGAATTGAGACGATTTTTTTGAATCAGAGAGTCCAAAGCAATACCATTTACCAGAGCCAAGAGAGTATTTGCTTCAACTCCCGTATCTATATCTTGACTAATCTTTTTCGCTGACTGCAATGCTTTTAATTCCTGTATGATTACTTCCCGTAATTCTCCCGCACTGGTCTGATGTTCGAGCATTAATGATTCTCTACCCACGGCATATCCGAGAAATGCTACCCAGACTTTAAGTATTTCTTGCCTTTTATTATCTTGAGGTAAAAAAGCACAGAGCATTTCTACTAGTCGCTCGACGCTGACAGGTTGCTCGGCTACTTCCTGCATTAACTCTTTAAGTTGTTCTGTAACTTGTTCCAGGGCAAATAAAATCAACTCCTGCTTATCTCGGAAATAATGAGTGACAACTCCCGTCGTACAATCCAATTCTCTGGCGATCGCTCTCATACTAGTACGGTCTAAACCCTCTCGCACAATAACTTTCCAAGCTGCTTCGGAGACTTCAATACGTCTATCTTGTTGGGGCATAAGAAAACAAAAAAAAAGATTTATATTTATCTTGACAAACTATCATAACAGTTGTTATCTTAAGTTGCATAACAACTGTTATGAGGTCAAGTCGATAATGTCGAGCGGTAAGAATTATTTATTACCTCGTCCTGGTTTACCAGGTTTGTTAGATCGTATTACTGGAACAAAAGCAACTACTGCTGAATTACTAATACAGTTTGTTCCACCTACAGTATTTGCGATCGCTGCGCCGATTTATGCCCAAAGCCTAGCTGTAGATTGGACTTATCTGCAATTAGGATTAATTTCTTTTTTTGGATTCGATTTGCTAGGTGGAGTTTTGACCAATGCGACTTCTTCGGCTAAACGATGGTTTCATCGAGAAGGGCAAACTTGGCAGAATCACTTGGTTTTCGTCAGCATCCATCTCGTTCATATTTTCCTAGTCGCACTATTATTTCGCAACTCAGATTGGAGTTTCTTTGCGATCGTGTCTGGCTATTTGATGGCTTCGTCGATCGCGATTTTGAGAGTTCCTCTTTATTTACAACGTCCTATAGCACTGGGAATTTATAGTTTGGCACTGTTGGGCAATCTATATCTGTTTGACCCAACCCCAGGATTAGAGTGGTTTCTACCTTTGTTTTTCCTGAAACTTCTGGTAAGTCATTTACTTGATGAAACCCCCTATCAACCCGACCGAATCCGCTAGTTTGCGCTTAGTTATTCACATTTATCGATTCATTAAAATTCACTCTTGAGGTAACAAACATGACTGCACTTCACAAATCTTCTCCAGCTACAAAGTCTATCAAATATGGAGTTCCCGCTCTTCTAGCTTTATCTTCTGGCTTATTGACAAGTCTAGTTCCAGGAGGACTAATTGAAACCCGCAGCTTTGCTCATATTAATCCTTTGATTTTGGGCAGTTTTAATACTTTTCTCACTACTAGTAGTAAGCTAGCCAAACTTAGAGTAGTGAGAAAAG
>JBCBEA010000543.1:0-3266 GCA_038529195.1 Cyanobacteria bacterium J06600_6 | reverse complement strand
CTAACTCAACATCCTCTTTTATTCTGATCAAAATAGGAGAATAAAAGAGGATTAATTTAATTAAAATCATTAGCTAAGACTGTGAGTCCAGACTCTGTTGGGGAGAACCGAGATCTGCCCAAAATATGCAAGATAGCTATTTACACTATATACAGTAGAGATTTCAGCAATTGGGTTGTTCTCTTGGGAATTAACCTTTTGAAAATAATTTTAGTTCTGATAATTTTGTCTATCGGTACTTGACGCGATCGCCATCATTCTTTAATTAGGTGCTTTACTATTAGGAGTTGTGGTTACTGAAAGATATAGGGGTTTTCTCAAATAGACGAAAGTATTGAGATGAATAGATTTAAGCAATTATTCTTTGTAGTTAGTATTTCGAGTAATTTTTTATTTCTCAGGTTTTAGGGAATTATCGCCACATAATCTAAATAATAAATAAAGAGCGATCGCACTGTATAAATTACCCGATTATGACTATCTCCAGGGAATTTTTAAAATTTGAGTTCTGGTTAGCCTTCCGTCAATTTCTCGGAATCGATTTGAACTGACTTGATCATATCTTGTTCGACATCCTCGATAAAGTTAGGATAGTCGCTTATTGCAGCCTGGTAGGTGATGTTATAAACAAGATCGTCTTTCAAAGTCCAGGTTTGCAGATGTTTTTTTTCAATCCCGCTATCAGGATCAACTGTGGTGTAGACAATTTTATGACCATCTGACTCATCTAATTCTACAGGACGAGAATCAATGATTTTGGCTTTAGGTAGTTGAGTTATTTGATAGACGTAATCGGTAGTGTATCGCTCTAGGGATGCTGATTCAGAAGGACTGACTTCGACCTTTACTTCTGGCACGATTAAGAACGAGTCGTCTTGTTCTGGCGTAAATTTGGCGATCGCTTTTGATTCTGCTTTGGACTCTGGTTGAGATAGAGTCTGTTTCCAGCTAGGGGGATATTTAATTGAAATGTCGTAGTTATCATGGCGATAAACTAGGGGGAATTGGGTTCGATCCGCTTCAAAGAGATTGACTTCTGGAGTTTGATTTAGCGATCGCTCAAGCTGCCAATAGTAGAAACCAGCAGCAGAGATCCCTAGTAGTAATGCTCCTGCACCAGCTATGGTTTTGAAACTCAATGATTTGTCTCCTACTTTTAATTTTCTTACTTTTGCCAGTGCTTCGCTGGCACTAGAATAGCGTCGCTTTAAATCTGGAGATACCATGCTCTCTATGACTCCAGCAAACTCGGGCTTTAACTGCACTAAATTCTGCCACTTAACAGTCTCAGTCTCGGGATCTAAAGCAATATCTTCAGGCTCGACTGCCGTTAGGGCATAAAGACAAATCATTCCTACTGCATAGATGTCGCTAGCCAGCCTGGGTTTAATACTTTTTTGTTCGGGAGACATATAGCCTAGGGTGCCAATCGGCACAGAGATGCAGGTACTATCATCAGAGTTTGCCATTTGATTGTGAATTTTTTTAATCGAACCAAAATCAATTAGCATCAGTACCCCATCTGATTTACGCCGAATAATGTTAGAAGGCTTGATATCTTGGTGAATTACTTTTTCATGATGGGGCACTTCGACAATCTCAAGAATTTCCCGCAGCAGACTCAAAACCTCTGCTGGCTGCCACTGTCGATCGCCTAGTTCCTCGCTCAAATCAGTGCCATCAACATATTCATGTACTAGATAGAACTTATTATCTAGCCGAAAAAAGTTGAGTAAACTAGGAATGCGATCGGAATTACCCAGAATTTTGAGTATTTTGACTTCTCTAGCAAACAAATATTTGGCTTTACGCAAGCTCAGAGGATCTTGTGCCTCTGGCTCAAACTGCTTGACTGCACAGGATACTGGTGTTTCTGATGTTGTATCTTCGGCTAAATAAGTTTGACCACATCTACCAGAGCCTAAAATACTGGTAATACGATATCGATCTTTAAGAATTTCCCCAATCATGGTGCTTTACGTTCAATCGACAACTTCTAGATGCATATTTATGAGCCTAAGCCAATTCGACCAGCGAGACTAGTGCTTAGAGGAATTAGGGTAGCCAACATCAAAAACAGTGCCAGCAGACCCCAAGCTGCTCTAGCGTCGTTTGGTTCGGTCAATTCATTCTGCACTGGTCGCTCTAAATCTCGCTGTAAAAACAAGATTAAGATTGCCCAATAGAGAGGCAGTGGATTAGCAGGATTAAAGAGTGAAACAATACCCAAGATAATTAGAGTTGCCAGAGTCGTGCTGCGAGCAGTTTTGCGACCATAAATCGCATGAACTATCCTGCCTCCATCCAGCTTTCCGGCAGGCAAAAGATTGAGGGCATTAATCGCTAACCCCAGCCAGCCGATAATTACCAAAGGATTGATATCAACTACCGCCGTTTCCAGATCTGAACCGAGAATAACTTTGGCTAGAGTTCCAACCAGTACAGAAGCTCGAAAAAACTCAGTTGGCAGCTGAAATGCACTGCCAGGGTGAGATAAAACTAAACCGAATACTAGCAAAATCAGAGACAGAATCCCTCCTGTAGCGGGTCCTGCTATGGCAATGTCAAATAAGGCGTTACGATTGGGTAGCAAAGACTCAAAGCGAGTAATTGCCCCAAAAGAACCGATTTGCCAATTAGGAAGAAAGAAAGGCAGACTAAGGCGGATATTGTAACGATTTGCCAAAATTCTGTGACCAATTTCGTGGGCAATAATAATTGACCACAAGCCTACGGCTAGAGGAATTGCTTCACCATAGCGATCAAGATTGTCAAACAAATCGAAACCTTGTAAAACACTAGATGCTTCTAAACTTGTGACAACTGTACCGATGAGCAAAACCAATGCTAGATTTTTTTGTGCGAGGGTAGCAGGCTGGGGATCGTTTGTTTTGGGTAAGATCACCACCACGGGTCTTGATTCAGGACTTTCCACCAGGAAAAGACGGTACTTATCTTCAAACACCTGCTCTAACTTCTCGCTCATTTTTGCATAAGCCAGATCTGGTTCCCCTCTTAAGTTACCCTTGAAAATTGCACCATCCTGGTAGGGTATAGTTTCGGTCGCAAAAAAGGTATCGATGCCGAATATTCCCTTTAACGTGGCTAAATCTTCATCAGGAATTGCCGATACCTCAGTTTCACCTTGGGATTCAACTGTTCCTGGAGTTTGGGCACTAGCTTTTTGATCAAGTTCCGCCTGCCGACTGATTCTGGCTGCTGCTTTTTGCTGAAGTAAAGTTTCTTGTCCCTCTGCTCTTAGTTTT
>JBCBEA010000542.1:0-3268 GCA_038529195.1 Cyanobacteria bacterium J06600_6 | reverse complement strand
GTTGCTCAACTTTGCGATCTCACTTTTTTGAGCCACAGTCACAATTAAAGAACAAAAATTTAAATTCGATCAAGCTATATTTTTAAATCTTGATTATTCTTTTGACCAAACCCAGTTTTTTGGCATATTCCCCCGTAAACCTTGGAGAGTTTTGAATGGCACAGCAGCTTAATTTATTAGGAAACGGACAAATTATTCCTACCCCGCTACATCAGGAAATGGAGCGATCGTACTTGGAATATGCCATGAGCGTGATTGTGGGTCGAGCTTTGCCCGATGTGCGAGACGGATTGAAACCTGTGCATCGGCGTATTCTCTATGCCATGTATGAGCTAGGTTTAACGCCAGATCGCCCTTATAGAAAATGCGCTCGTGTTGTTGGGGATGTGTTGGGGAAATATCATCCTCACGGAGACCAGTCAGTATATGATGCTCTAGTCCGTTTGGTGCAAAGCTTTTCGACTCGCTATCCTTTGCTTGATGGGCACGGGAATTTTGGTTCGGTAGATAACGATCCTCCCGCAGCCATGCGCTATACCGAAACTAGACTGGCTCCTGTTGCTCATGAGGCGATGCTGACGGAGATTGGCGAGGCAACAGTTAACTTTAGCGATAATTTTGACAGTTCTCAAACCGAACCTGTTGTCTTGCCTGTTCAGCTGCCAATCCTACTGCTCAACGGCTGTTCGGGGATTGCGGTGGGGATGGCGACTAACATTCCGCCACATAATTTGGGGGAGGTAGTAGATGGTCTAATCGCCCTAATCGATCGCCCGACGATTGATGATGAAAAACTGTGGAAGCTGGTACCTGGTCCCGACTTTCCTACAGGGGGAGAAATTGTGGAGGTACAGGGGATTCAAGATGCCTACCGTACGGGTAGAGGCATTATCAAAATGCGCGGAATTGCCCAAATTGAAAAGATTGCGACGGGCAAAAAGCGTCGTCGTGAAAAGAAAGCGTTGGTAATTACCGAACTACCCTATCAGGTAAACAAAGCAGGCTGGATTGAGAAGGTTGCAGCCTTAGTTAACCTGGGTAAAATCGAAGGTATTTCTGATATTCGTGATGAGAGCGATCGCAGTGGAATGCGAGTTGTCATCGAACTCAAAAAAGACAGCACGCCTCAAAAAGTACTCCACCAGCTTTATCGTCAGACAGCTTTACAGAGTAATTTTGGCACAATTATGCTGGCATTGGTGGATAATAAGCCAGTTCAGCTACCTTTACGCAATGTTTTAGAAGAATTCCTCAAATTCCGCGAAACTACTCTCCGAAGACAGTACGGACACGAACTAGAAGAGGCAAATCAAAGGCTACATTTAGTCGAAGGATTGCTGTTAGCGCTGAATGAGATCGATGCGGTGATTGAAGTTCTGCGACATGCTCCCGACGGAACAACGGCGAAGTTACGACTACAGGACGAACTAGGTTTCTCTCCTACTCAGGGAGATTCGATCCTCGCAATGCCGATGCGTCGTCTGACAGGTTTGGAAAAGCAGAAGCTAGAGACAGAATTGGCGGATCTACACGAACGGATCGCTGAGTTGAGCAATGTTTTGGACGATCGCCATGAGTTGATGAAATCTTTGAAAAAAGAACTGCGATCGCTCAAGCGTAAGTTTAGTGATGAACGTCGGACGCGGATTGTAAACGTGCAGGTTAGTGAAGATATTCCCAAGACCAGCACTGCCAAAAAGTCTAAGGGCAAAGCTGCGAAAAAAGATCCCGCTCTAACGGTATCGCCGACTCTAACTTTTGAAAGATCTCCCCAGGCTAATTTGAAAGTGACTAATTCTGGGTGCGTCTATTGGCAAAATCCTGATGGAGAAACAGCCGAGCGACCCAAAACAGGCAAAGATTTTCTGCTGCATCAAGAGCCTATAGGCGATCGCGATAAGTTAATTGTCGTTACTGATAGTGGGAAGGTCTATCCCGTACCAATCGAAGAAGTCCCTTCCAGCCTCGAAACTACCGAATTACCTGCTACGGAGCTACTGTCTTCCGCAGCCCAAAGAGATGCCAATAGTACTGTTGCGAGTTTCTTCCTTCCCGATAATTATCAGAGTTTAGACCTAATCATGCTGACAGAAAAAGGCATTATTAAACGTCTGGATGCCAAAGAGCTAGACGCTCTAGGAAATCGAGGTTTAGTGCTAATTAAGCTCAAGGAAAAAGATCTGCTCAAGTACTTTAGCTTTGTTGATGAAAGCCAACAAATGGCGATCGCTACTACGGGAGGGCGTATTTTACGTTTACCAATCGATGATATGCAAATTCCTCTCATGGGTCGAAATGCTCAAGGAAGTAGAGTTATGCGTCTGCGGATGAAAGAAAGCCTCGCAGGCTGTTGTGATGTCAAACCAGAAGAGTCGATCGCCGTTATTTCTGAGCTTGGTTTTGGTAAACGGATTCCCATTAGCTGTCTAAGATTGGGCAATCGTGGGGATATTGGAACTCAGGCAATTCAATTTACGACTAAAGAAGATAACCTCGCGGGAATTACGGTAACGACAGGTCGGAAAAATATTATTCTGACGACAAGTATCGATCGCCGTCTAGTCTTACCCGTTGACAGTCTGGTAAAAGGCGAAAAAAATAGCCCAGGGGAAAGAATTGGCAAGCTTAAAGCGAATGAAACTATTACAGGGGTTTATCCGTTTGTTAGTGGTTAGTCGTTAGTTGTTAGTAGATAGACGAGATATTTTCCGCCTTCATCAAGAGTAAATGGGGAACGACGAATGAATAGTTGTAAGATCGTGGCGATCATTTTGCTAACGGGAAGTATCAATCTTGCTTTTATTCAAAACACCCTCGCACAGTCACTATTAGCTAATCCTTTGGAAGTAGAAATCGACAAGAGCGATCCAGTAATTCCTTTCGGCTATCAAAGACGGAAGCTATCTACCTTTGAAATTAATCGAATTAAGCGAGAGATGGTAAAGCTTGATCGCACTGCTAAAGCAGAATTGCAGGAGGGTAGGGGAGATAATGCTTTTAAACTCTGGTATCGTCAGTTAAAACTAGCTCGCGCTGTCGATGTTGAGACAGAAATTGAGGCTTTAGGAAAAGTTGGCGAGATTGCCTGGTTAAATAATCGAGGGCAAGATCTGCGGAATATTGCTAATCGTGCGATCGCAATTGAATCGGAATTGAAATCAGAACTATCTTACGATCTACTAACCACATTCGCTACAGCCTATCAGCAGTTTCGCTATTTGCCCCAGGCGCTCTCTATCTGGGAACGTATCGTTGCTGATAGTAGACA
>JBCBEA010000541.1:0-3269 GCA_038529195.1 Cyanobacteria bacterium J06600_6 | reverse complement strand
CTGCCCTAATCTATACAATTATTTTGCCCGATCGCTTAGAAATAATCATGGCAAACAGCGATCGTCTGACAAACCATCAGATATTCCATCACTACAGCCAAAAGATAGAGCGCTCTGAGTTAGAACAGACGGTTCGACAGCTTCGACTTTATCTAACTGAACCCGATCGCAGTAGGGATGTAAAGGAGCTTGCTGCTCAAGTCCATAGCTGGCTAATCCAACCTTTAATGGCGGACTTAGCTGTTCAACAGCCAAAAACCCTGGTCTTTGTTCTCGACGGCGTGCTGCAGAGCATACCCATGTCGGCGCTGTATGATGGCAAACAATATTTAATCGAAAAATATGCGATCGCCCTAACCCCAGGCTTAAGATTGTTAAATCCGCAGCCAGAAACTCCTCCCCTATCTTTCCTGGTTGGGGGAATTAGTCGCTATCTCCAAGTCGGCGATCAAAGCTTTTCTGCCCTCAAAAACGTTCCAGATGAACTCGAATCAGCTCGCCAACAAAAGTATCCTCTGCTGCTCGACCAAGAGTTTACCCCTGATAATTTTCTGCAGCAGTTAAATCGCACGTCAGCTTCAGTCGTACATTTAGCCACCCACGGTCAATTCCGCTCTAATCCGGAAAAGACCTTTCTTTTGATGTGGCAAAAACTATTGACTATTAAAGAATTTAGCGACATTATCCGAAATCGAGTTAAAGCCTACCGTCGTCCAATTAAACTTTTGGTTCTTAGTGCTTGTGATACCGCAGCAGGCGATCGCCGAGCAACATTAGGACTGGCAGGAATTGCGGTGCGAAGTGGAGCGCTCAGTACCCTAGCAACCCTCTGGCAAATTAATGATGAGTCTACCACTGAACTAATGAAGCATTTTTATCAGCACTGGGAGAACCATAGCAAAGCCGAGGCTCTGCGTTTGGCGCAGCTAGAAATATATAGACAAAAAGACCGAGATTGGCAGGTTCCTGCTTTTTGGTCAGCCTACGTAATTATTGGCAACTGGCAGTAATTACCAATAACTAGATATATGAATATGATTAAATCTAAAATGTTTTAGTCTTTTTAATTAATAACTAACAATTAACTACTAATAAATAACTTACTGTTTACTAAGCTGATTTCCACCGATCCAAGGTAATCTGTTGAGCTCTACTCCTTTGGCTCTAATTAAGCTGTGCCAGTCTTTCTCTAAAGCTACGCTTTTAGGGTCGCGATGATACTGATTTAACAGTTCATCTATGGCGTCGTACCAAATACTATTAACGCCGTAGGTAAGGTGAGTTTTTTTTGGGTTTTGTTGAAGTTCTAAATATAATTTTGAGTTGAGGGGAACACGATTAACCCAGCCTTTTACATATTGGGTCGAGGCTACCTGCTCATCACAGTAAACTTTGACATACCAACGATACCATTGCCCAATTTCTAGAGGTGCTTCTGTCTGGGGTAAGCTAAAACTTTCATAGCCAGTAACCGAATTTACAGCAGAGCGAGAGCGCCAAACATCTTTTCTAGACTCGTCTTGAATTACGAATTCTACTTTTGTCGTCTTGTTGACTGTTTCTGGCAAATATACCCAAAAATTAGGATGACCCAAAACTGTCTTGCCAGAGTTGGAGATAGGTAAAATCGCCTCAATTGGCTGGTTGGCATTAAGACAGCTACCACGACTTTCTCCCGCCGTTTGCTGTCCTGGACGACCCGTTCCTGAAAAATCTAGGTTTTCAGACTGGCGATTAGACCGTGGTTTTTTCTGTTCGATTGAGGTTTTTGTTTCTGATTGCTGCTGTTGCTGTGCCTCAACTGAATAAACAGCTTTAGCAATCCACGGCAACAGCAAACTGGCGATAATAATACTCAAAATACTTCTCATGATTCAAATCACTTTCTGCTTAAATCGCTTACTACCGTATATTTACGATGATTTTAAATAAATAAATCAATAATGATGTTGTCTGCATTACATTTTATTCTACAAAAACCCTTGACTTTTGTTTGTTTTTTATTGTTTAGCTTAATTGTTTGTTTCAAACACCACTCCCCAAAACAAATAAGCTAACAAGAGTTCCACTATTCCAAAGACAGTGAAGCAGCATTGGCGCTAAAAGATTGCGCGATCGCGTATAGACAAATCCTAATACTATGCCCAGAGTTGCCAACGGCAGAACTTCCGATAAGCTGAGGTGCGCAATCGCAAAGATCAGACCGCTTATAACGATAGCACCATTCACGGACGTATAGCGGGTTAAAGAAGGTAGCAGAAAACCCCGAAACATGACCTCTTCAAACAATGGTGCAGCGATCGAAGCCGTACTAAAAAATATTGCTAATGCTACCTTGTCCTGTGCCTGTAACGCTAGAAACAGCAGTGGATTGCTGCCTCCCTGTCCATGCCAAATCTGTTGATTCAGCGCCGAGACTAACAGCACTAAAGGTATGGCAACTAAATAACCGCCAAATCCCCAAAGAATCCAGCTAGATTTAAACTCAAATTTAAACCAGTCTGCTGGTAAAGGAAAATAGTCTTTAATTGAGAGGTATAAAACGGAAATACCGCCAATAGCCATCAGCAAGTAAGTCCCCAATACGTATAGCGCTTTAATTCTGAGGGGTGCATTACCAGGGTTGATACCTAGCAAGCTAATTAAGATCGGCAAGACAAACTGACCAACAAAGAAAAAGCCCACAATCAGAACTTGCCAGGTGATTTCCCAGTCCCAGGGAGTTGACCAGATAGTATTGCTGTTGGTTTGAATAACTGCTTTTTCTGGCTTAACGAAACGCTGAATAATCAGCGCAACAAGCAAAATTACCCCACCGATGCCTCCAAAGACGGGAATACCGCTAATTAAGGCTAGTTTAAAGATTGAGCTGGTCGCAATTGCCGATTCTTGCGCCTGAAGCAGCTCCAAATCTGCTGTTCGATCCTTAACCGCATCGTATTTAGCCAGGGCTTGATAGCGAAACCAACCGTCAAGATTATTCTTAATCGTGGCGATCGCATCCTCTCTCAAATCTGATTTTTCTTGCCATAGCTGCTTGAGCAGAGTGGCTGTTTTGACCGATTTAGAATTACGATCGAGGCGCTCAACTAGTCGATCCCAAATAGCGATCGCTTCCCCTGATTGATCCTGTACTCCTAATAAAATTCCCTGTTTGAGATCTAGTTCATTGAGAAACAGCTCTAGTTCAGCAATCTCCTGCTTTAATTGGTTTTTTAAAGGCAAATTATTGCTGCTGCTTGCCACGTCGGCTAGCTCAGTAGGGTCTG
>JBCBEA010000540.1:0-3272 GCA_038529195.1 Cyanobacteria bacterium J06600_6 | reverse complement strand
CAGTAACTACTACGGCAAGATGCTGGAAGCCGATCGCTTTTATAAGCAGGGAGATCTACAGACGGCTAGAAAGATCCAAAAGCAGGTGAAGCCAGACTTTGCAGCTCCCGAATCAGTTCCCGCAGCCCAAAGTGAAATTAATCAGCTGGATGCCACCGCACAGCAGCAGTGGGCTAGCGCCCAAAAAGCGATCGCTGAAGATCCAGAATCGGATGAGGAAGTCGATCTGCGGATTTTACAGCCTTTAGAGGCTTTGGTGGATAACAATCCCCAGTTTGTACCTGGTCATATTTTGTTGGCAGATACTTACGATCTCTATAACTATAAAGATGAAGCCTTGGATCTGATCGAATGGTCGGCTCAAAGATATCCTGGTCGTGATGATGTTTTAGATCTGCGGATCGATCTGCTGCTGGCTTATGGTAAACCCCTAGAAGCTTCGATCGCTGCACGGGAGTTTGCCTATAGTTATCCTGATTATCATAAAACTCCTGCCTATCGTGCTGCTGCTGATGAGTATTTTAAGCAGTATCAGAGTCAGCTTAAGTCAAAAATTACTACCTCGGCAATTATTGGGGGAGTTGGTCAGGCTGCTGCCGGAGACAGTGAGGCGGGGCTAAATCTGGGTCAGGCTTTATTAGAGGGGGAATCGGGTGCAGGGCTGGCGATCTCTAATAGCTACAAAGCTCAAGCAACCATGGTGACCGACAGTAGACAGCTGCAATATATTTCGGCAGTTGGTCAGAAGATGGCAAATTTGATGGGTCGTGATGAGTTTGAGTATGAGTTTAATATTATTGAAGATTCTTCTCCCAACGCTTTTGCTTTACCTGGGGGCAAGATTTTTTTCCATACGGGCATGTTGCAGCTGATGGATTCCGAGGCAGAATTGGCTGGGGTAATGTCCCATGAAGTTGCCCATTCTGTTTTGTCTCATGGCTATAAAAAGCTGGGAGAATCGGCAATTACTAGCTCTACCAGCAATTTGCTTTCTGGCTTAATTGGTGGCGATGCGGGCAAAGTTGTGGAGTTGGGAGGAGTTTTACTAAATAAAGAATTTGGTCGAGGCAAAGAAAAACAGGCAGATGTTTTGGGCTTACGAGTTCTGGCTGCTGCGGGTTATTCTGCTGATGGACTGTATAACGTGATGGCGAAACTCAATCAGCTACAGGGTTCATCTAATTTGGGTGATTCTTTACTTTCGAGTCATCCCGCCCCCGCAGATCGAATGGAATATCTAGAAGAGTTGATTCAAACTAAAGGCTATAACCGCTATGGTTTTGAAGGAGTTGAAGCATATCAGTCTGTCTTCCCAAGATCATAACTAGAGCATCGTTTTTAGCTGGCGATTATCGGCATTGTGAGAGCTACAGGTCGCATAATCGCCTTTTCTGTTCTATTTTATTTGAAACATTATGAAAAATTTTATCTCGACGGCTATCGGTGCAGTGGCGATCGCTTTTATTTTGCCTCAAGCTACCCAGGCGCAAGCAAATCTGTCTGTCCCAGAAATAGCCCAGCAGGCTCAGGAATTTACGGTCAAAATTGAGCCTCCCAGTGGGGAATGGGGTTCGGGGGTAATTGTTGGACAAAACGGCAATACTTACTATGTGCTGACCGCATCTCATGTGGTTAGTGAGGTGATTATCGGGGAAGAATTATTTCTACAGGCTTTTGACGGCGAGAAATATCATGAGTACAAAATTGACGTTGCTAAAAGAGAGCTTCTGCCTAACAATCTAGACCTGGCTTTGATTCAGTTTAATAGCGATCGCCAATATGCCAGCGTGGTTATTTCTGCATACAGTTATCCTCTTTATGAACATCGAGACTATCAAAACAATACGGCTCAAGATGCTCAGGATTCTCAGCAGGTCTTTATTTCTGGTTGGCCATTAGATATTGATGCTTGGCAAGCTTGTCAAAGTCAACAGCCAGCTAAATTCTGTCAGCAGCCTGTATTTAGTGCTGGAACCTTGTTTGATAATTCCGCTACGGCTATTTCTCAACCGAGTATTGCTAATCCTAAAGGTAATTTTGGCGGTTATGAGCTGATTTATACTAACCTGACCTATCCTGGCATGAGCGGAGGGGCGGTGCTGGATACCCAGGGTCGTCTGATTGGCATTCATGGTCGAGCCGACGGGCGTAAAATTGGGCGAGAAGATGAGATTATGAGTCGTTACCTGGATGAAGTCGGCAAAGATGAGCTGCCGATCAAAATTGGTCTGAGTTTGGGTTTACCAATTGCATCGTTTTTAGCTTCTCCTTCAGGTGCCGCGATTAGTAGTTATCTTGAGGTGGAAGATTCCGCCCCACCAACAATCGCGCTGACGGATTGGGATTCCTTGGCAGCACCTCAATTAGTGACCGACCAAAATAATCCCTATCACTGGATCGAAAAGGGTAATAGACTCTGGCGCGTGGGTGAACCAGCAATGGCGCGGGGTTCTTTTGATCGGGCGATCGCGCTACAAGAGGATCTTTATTTGGCTTGGTTTGCGAAAGGTTTTACCCTTGGATTTGATCGTCAATATGACAAGGCTCTAGAAGCCTGTGATCGGGCAGTAGAACTCAACGTTGCTCCTAATAATGTTAAGTATGAGTCTTATCGTTGTCAGGCTGGAGCATTGCAGCAGCTAAATCGTCCTGAAGAGGCTTTAACGGCATTAAATAGGGCGATGGAGATTGTTGCGGAGATAGATAGCAGTAATCCTAATCCTGCTGATACGATGCTGGCAGGAGAACTCAATTTTGCGTTAGGGAAATATGACCTGGCTTTGCAGTCTCTAGATAGTGCGGTGACCATGAGACAAACACAAAAGCTATCGGACTCGGCTTTACTATACAACAACAGGGCTTTAGTCAAACTTCAGTTAGGACAGTTAGACTCAGCACTAGCAGATGTGGAACAGGCGATCGCTACAAATGTTAATTTTGCTCCCGCCTACCGCAACCAGGGTTTAATCTTAGAAACGATGGAGCGCAACGATGAATCTCTGATCGCTTACAATCGCGCTTTAGAGTTAGATCCAAACGATTATAATACCTGGACAAATAAAGGTTTCACCCTCTATAAACTCCAGCGAATTGATGAGGCAAAACAGGCATTTAAACAGGCATTAGAGATCAATCCTAGCTATCAGCCTGCTCTTGATAACTTAGAGGCGATTGAGTAAACTGCATATTTTCCAACTTGGGAATGTAGGTATAATTAGTAAGAGCTTTTATCGCTCTATCCTTTTCAGCGTTGTGGGTCGAAAAACTCTTAC
>JBCBEA010000539.1:0-3285 GCA_038529195.1 Cyanobacteria bacterium J06600_6 | reverse complement strand
TCGCGAATGGCAAACTTAGATAAAGTTGCATATTGAATGCCGTTTTCTTCCTCTCCGCATTCCCCTAAAGTTCGTCCGTCAAAGCCAACGATTGCCGAGTGACCGAAGTAGCTATAAACTCCATCAAATCCCGAAGCGTTAGCAACCGCCACGTAGGTATTGTTCATCCATGCCATCGCTTTCGACACAATTATCTGCTGTTCTTTAGCTGGATACATATAGCCCTGACAGCGTACTATTAATTCCGCACCTTTCATGGCACAGTCACGCCAGATCTCAGGATAGTTGCCATCATCGCAAATAATCAAGCTGATTTTGAGTCCTTTTGGTCCTTCAGAAACATAGGTATTACTTCCTGGATACCAGCCTTCAATGGGACACCACGGCATTATCTTACGATACTTCTGAACGATTTCGCCTTCGTCATTCATCAGAATCAAAGTGTTGTAGGGGACTTTTTCTGGGTGTGCCTCGTGTCTTTCTCCAGTTAGAGAAAAAACGCCCCAAACTTTGTTTCGCTTACAGGCTGCTGCAAATATCGCCGTCTCTTCCCCTGGAATAACCGCAGCAGTATCCATCATCTCCTGACGGTCGTACATAATGCCGTGGGTAGAATATTCAGGAAAAATGACTAAATCCATTCCTGGCAGTCCGACCTTCATCCCGTCAATCATTTCCGCAATTTTATTGCAATTATCAATCACCTCTGCTTTTGTGTGGAGGCGAGGCATTTTGTAGTTTACCACTGCTACACCAACTGCATCTTTGCTGGAAGAAATGTCTCCGTGAAAAGCCATGTTTTCTACTCCTGAAGTATCTATTTAATTGCTTGAGAGAAAAATAAGTTTGCTAGCTAAAAATGTATCAAGTTGCTCGCATATCAATATCTGAATTAACACGCAACATTTAAAAACAATCCAAAATGCTGTGAGTCAATTTAATAAATCAATATTTCCCTATTCAAAAGAATGATACTAATCGGCTAAATACATTCCCGTATCTCAAGTTACAACCTAAAAGAGAATTGCGATCGATTGAGAACATTGGTAAATGTACTTAAATTTGGTTGAGCTGCGATCGCAATATCTTCTTTAATATGTCCTGGGTTATCTCCCATGACTAAAATGCGATCGCCGTGCTTTATTCTTCGAGAAATCTATATAGCTTGGTACATTACCGAACACTGATACTTAAGGTGCTGTTCGCATTGCGCCAACAAACCTAAAACGTCAGTTGCCTCAAAATCTTTTAGCTTTGGTTCGATCAGAAAATATTTGGCTAAGTATTCTAAATAATAAGCTTGGTGTTCTTGATAAGTTAAATCAGGTTTAACTCGAACTACAAAATCGTAATCCTCGATAGTCTTGTTTTTACCGTTGCAATTTCCTTCCGTCAGATCAACTCGATAGTTTTGATATTCTAGAAAGCAATGTATCTGGGGAATAAAGCTCAAACCATAGGGTTGAATTATTTTATTTACTCCCGTTACGATTTCATCATTCAGCTGATAAAAACCGAGATTTTTATATATTTCCAGATTTAACTCCGCAGCCAAGCGGGAAATAATGCCGTGTTTGTTGGTACAGGTTGCTTTTGCTTCCTGAAAAATAATCAAAGAATCTTGATTACTAGAATTAGATCCATAAGGAAGATTTTTGACCCAATGACAAGCTTGATGAAAAGTGGTTAGATTGAGTTGACAAAATTTCTGGGAAACAATACCCGCAGGACTGATGTTGGGATTTGGTAAAACAGTAACAGGGTTCATAAGACCAATGGTTGCAGGGCGGGATTAATATCTGTCAAGATAAACAACATGAAAAATTCTACTTCTACTGCAAACACTAGCTGTTGTTCTATCTTCTCAAAAGCGGTCGCGTCAGAACAGGCGCAGGAGATAGCCGCAATTTTCAAGGTGTTGGGTGAACCAGCTAGATTGCAGTTACTGAGCTATATTGCCTCCCAATCAGATGGAGAAGCTTGTGGTTGCGATCTCATTGAACCTCTAGGTTTATCTCAGCCTACTGTCAGCCATCACCTCAAGGTTTTGTATCAAGCTGGCTTACTGAATAAGGAGAGAAGAGGTAATTGGATTTACTATTTAATTAACCAAGAACGAATTGAAATGCTGCAAACTGTTCTGGCAATTAATTTTTAGCTACAACATTTACTGGGACTAGATTGCGTCAAATCTGGTCTGCTATTTTCGCCAAAATTGGCACTGTCTTCAAGTACTGTATAAATTTCCCAAGGTGCGAGATCGGGATCGACTACCCAGAACTTATCTTGTTTGGCATAGCAGCAAGTATTATCTTTTTGCGCTATGGGATTCATTTCTTGAGTGACTAACTTTGTTTCCCAATGTTCTACTTCTTCTGAATTCTCTACTTCTACCCCCAAATGATTAATGCTTCCTCCCGGTTTAGAATTTTCCATCAAAACTAACTTTAGTGGAGGTTGATTGATTGCGAAATTAGCATAGCCTGGCTTTACTTTGGCTGGTTTTACTCCAAATAGTTTTGTATAAAAGGCGATCGACTCTTCAAGATTGCTAACATTTAGTGCAAGCTGTAAGCGTGACATAAAAGACTCCAGTATATTGATGCTCGTCAATATTTATACCTGTCAATATAGTAGGTAACATACTGATTTCTGTCAATTTAATTTTAAGTTGGGGCGATCGCCGTATTTTAACGATAGTTTGCGATCGCCTCTCCCCGAATATAAACAGAATCAAGAGCAGATGTATAACCATCATCAGGATTGACTAAGAGAAAATCGGCATCCCAACCCGATGCAATACTCCCTTTGCTATTGCCAATTCCCGCAGCTTTAGCTGGATGTGCTGAAACCAATTTCCAGGCGCGATCGAATTCCATAATTCCCATTTCTGCCAGTTTGAACGGTGCGTGAAATAAAGAAGGATAGTGATAGTCAGAACAGAGGCAATCTACTACGTTTGCTTTAGCTGCTGCTTCGACGCTCATCCAACCTACATGAGAACCACCCCGAATTAAGTTTGGCGCACCCATCAACACCGACGCACCATAATCTCTAGATTTAGCAGCCAGTTCGATATTAGCGGGAAATTCGGCAATAGCCACTCCCCGTTTGGCACTTAGTTCGACTTTTGCTTCCGTGTCGTCATCGTGAGAAGCAAGGGCAACACTATATTTATGTGCCAGGGAAACTAATTCTTTAACCTGTTCTAATCCTTTGGGTTTATTGGCGATAGCAGTTTGAATCAATCCCTGCAATTCTTCATCAGTCATTTTGTGTCGGCGA
>JBCBEA010000538.1:0-3286 GCA_038529195.1 Cyanobacteria bacterium J06600_6 | reverse complement strand
CTTTTGAAGAAGTTAGAAGACATTTGGGAATGGAAACTCAACGTCAATGGTCAGATTTAGCGATCGCCCGTACCACTCCTGCGATTTTAGGATTATTTTCTCTAGTCACTCTTTTGGCTCATCATTTACAACCCCGCTTCACTTGGACTACCCGACAAAAAAGTTGGTATGTTAAATCTCTACCTACTTTTTCTGATGCCTTGGCTTTAGTACGCCGATTTCTCTGGGCTAGCACTTTTTCCATGTCATCTAATTCTGCTGACATCATAAAAGTTCCTCGTCCTTTGTTTGACCGCTTGAGAGATCTTGCTATTTATGCTGCTTGATTGGATAAAGTCGAGCTAAGCTCTGAGCTATAAACCTTATTATTACTTGATACCTACGTCCTAAAAAACACCGCCTCGTATATAGCAGCGTTAAACTGCACAAAGCAAAGTTTTCAAGCAAAGACCCAAATACGCCACGTATTAAAAGTTGCAGCTTATAGCGTCACCTCTTTATCTATGAAGCTTGGCAAAATTGATCGCCGCCTGACATCTCGCAACATCCATATCACCGGCATAGACTTTTCTACCTAACTGATGCGTAACAGCAAGCATTTCTTCGTTAGGTAACCAGGGAAGAATAATCTTATCTTCCGCAGCCGAAAACATGACGAGTAAGCCAGTTAATTTTTGTCGATCGTATTCTGATTCGGGGAAGACAATGACGGTTTTGGCTTTTTCGATTAACCAGTCATGCGCCCAATCGTCTGTAGTAACTGCGATCGCTAACTTAGCATAGGGTATGTGATTAGCAAATTCGGGCAGCGCCGTATCGCCACAGTATATTTCATGCTGGGATAGTTGATTCCAACCGCGATCGACTATTAGCTTGGGAGTTGGGGAGCTGCTGTTAGATGGGGGAACTAGATCGACTGGCTTTTCGATCGCCGTATCGGCAAAAATTGTCGCTGGCTGTGGCTGAATTATGCTTTGAACCGATGATGTTTTAAGCTCTCGATCTGTATTTTTAGCCTGTTTTACTACCTTTAACACCTGCTGATGAGTTACCTTCTCTCCTGACTTAGCTTTTTGGATAAACTCTTCGCGAATTTCTTGAGGCGTAGATTCTGCTGCGAGAAGGTAAAGAGCAGAGGTAGCGATATTAATCTCTTCTAGATTGGCGCTGTTATCAAATCTTTTAAAGACGCTAATGAATTTATAGGCAGTACGACGACTCCAGTCGAACTCTGTCTTAATCCATTCGTCGAACTGCCCTCTTTGCAGCTTTGACTGCACGTCACTGAGCATTTTGCCAATTTCCCAAATATCCTGCGCTGCCTTACGCAACCGCTCTCGAATGGCAGTAGTTGCCTGCTCGATTTCATTGCGCTGTTGAGAGTCAAGAGCCTGATAATCGAAGTTACTATTCTCGATAGTTTTTTGGATTTGACTACTCATACTTTTGCTTTCGTGTTTCTATACTAGTTGTAACAAATTCTGGTTTGTTGTTAGAGAACAAATATCGGCGATCGAAAATATCGGTATTTATACTTTGGTAGTAACGATTAATCATCTCTATTTCATTTTAACCTAGCCTCAACTTTATTAAAGTGATTGCGAACTAACACCTTTCTGATTGTTTATTAATACTCGATCTATTTATTTAATTGTAGGATTTGTTACCTATATATAATGTCAATTAGATTGAGACAAATAGCTCACTTAACTCCTTTTTCTGCCTCTCTAAGCACTGCTATGGCGAATTTAATCATCATTTCTTAACAATCGGCTTATTGAAAACTATTATTAATAATGGGATAATTCTGAAAGTTACTTGTTTGGCAGCTAACAGCCGTTTTCTTGAGCGTCGGCTTGCCCAGCATCCTTTTATACCTGCCAAATAAAAATTTAATGCTATTTGAGATTTATATCCTTTGTATTTATAGAAAAAGCGGATGCTAAACCAATGACAGTCAGTTATCAATTACCTTTAAAAACTAGTAACCCCAGTAAAACGTTTCCCAGAGAGAATAGCCATTCAGCAAATTTGAGCAAGACCAATTCGCACTTAGAGATAGATCGTCTTTTCATCTGTACAGATCGGGGCAAGGAAGCGATATCTATGCTTAGGCAACTAGGTTTATATTGTCCCAGCACCGTTGTTGAAAGCAAATCTCAAGGCACGCGATCGCAAATATTTTTTTTTCAAAACATCTACGTTGCTATTATCTGGCTGGGAGAGGAAGATCCGCAGTTGGATACAGCTATTGACTTTAAAAAGAGAGTCAACTGGCAAGAGAGCCTGGCATCACCCTTTGGTGTAGGCTTAAGTAGAAAGAGTAATATACCTGAGTCAATCGAGTCAGAATATCCTGTGGATGACTGGGTAGTTAATAACTATATTGCTTACTCCCAGCAAAATCAAAAAAGCAGTCTAGAGCCTCTAATTTTCACGCTACCCGATCGCTTGAAATACAGTAATATTCTTAACCAGGATTCACCCCAAAATCAGAGATATATTAATCATCTGTTAGGAGTAAAAAATATAACTAATATTAGAATAACGGTGCAAACGGGTAAGCGCCGAGATAGTAACATTATTAGCTGGGCAAGATATAGTCAGTTATTAGAAATCGAGCGGGCAGATAAGCCATTACTGGAATTAACTTTTGATAACGGAATGCAGGGAGGAATATTCGATGCTCGTCCTGTTTTACCCGTAGTTTTTAGATATTAGTCAACTAAATTTGTTAATGGTTAAATGGAATTTTAAATTACTTAAACAGTTCTGGAAAATAGCCAAGCCTTTCTGGTTTTCTGCATCGGGAACTCAAGGAAAAAAGCTGCTTGTGTTTTTAATTAGTTTATCGATCGCCAGCAGCGTTATTTTAGTCGTCGAAACACTTCAGCGGGGAGAAATAATTTCTTCTCTGGCAGCTAGAGATGGCGATCGCTTTTGGCAAACTTTAAAGCTAATTGGTTTAATTATAGTTATTAGTGTTCCCCTGATATCTTTTAAAACCTATGTTGAGTCGAGGCTGGCTTTAGACTGGCGTAAATGGCTGACAGAAAAATATTTATATCGGTATCTAAGCGAACAGAGATTTTTTTATCTTAATGGTGACCGCGAAATAGATAATCCTGATCGCACTATTGCCGAAGATATTAATGAGTTTAGCCAGCAGTCGTTATTTTTATTTGTACAATGCTTGGATGCTTTTATTCAGCTACTGGCATTTATAGGCATCATTTGGCTGATTTACAAACCAATGGTGTTATTTTTATTAGTCTACTAATAAAAA
>JBCBEA010000537.1:0-3287 GCA_038529195.1 Cyanobacteria bacterium J06600_6 | reverse complement strand
TGTCAATTATCAACTATCAACTATCAACTGCTTTACGGTCAGATCTCACACCATCGCTGTAACTGAGATCGTTTCGACAAGATGCGATCGCCAATTATCTTGAGAAATTAATGCTTCTCAGATAAAAGATATTTCTATGACTGCTAAAAGTCGCCAATCACCTCGCGTTGACCAAAAGCCAAATAATTATCTCAGTCGGGGCTCTGTGGGAACGGTTTTGGGAGTAACACTACTGTTAACAGCAGGTAATGTTTATCGAGCGATTAATTCCTTTGAACGTCAGCAGTTAATTCCTACGACTTCAGAGTTTTTTGCCAGCCAAAAATATCAACCCCTCCTGATTGGGAATGGCGAAAGTTTTGCCCAGCTAAATCTTGAGGAGCTTGACTCTGTAGCAAAAAGCCTTAACTATAGCGGTTCCTCGGTCAAAGAATTAGCTAACATGCTGTCACAAAATGCTGCTACTGAAGCGGAGAAGGCACGAATTATTTATGCTTGGATTACGCAGCATATTACCTACGACGTTGTCGCATTTGAGAATGCGATTCAAAACAATAGTTATCCTGACGTAAATTCAGCCAAAGTTTTACGCGATCGCACGACTATTTGTTCGGGATATAGCAATCTTTATCAGGCTTTAGCTGAGGCAATGGGTTTAGAATCGGCGATCGTGGTTGGCTATGCCAAAGGTGCAACGCCTCCAGACGACCCCAGATTTACAGAGATTAATCATGCTTGGAACAGCGTCCGTATCGATGGTGCTTGGTATTTACTCGATGCTACTTTTGGGGCTGGCTCAATTCAAGAAGGTAAATTTACCTCGGAATATAATCCCTATTATTTTGCGACTGTTCCCCAACAGTTTCTGAACAATCACTATCCCCAAGACTCAGGCTGGCAACTTCTCGTCGAAACTTATAGTCGCATTAGCTTTGATAATTTGCCCCGTATTGCTACACGCTTTCACGATCTAGGCTTTGAGATCGTCACTCACAACACCCATAAAATTGTTGCCGACAATCAGCTAAAAATTGAACTAACTGCCCCTCAAAACGTTGTGGCGATCGCCGAGTTAAAGCAGGGTGATAGAGATTTAGCGAGTAGTACAGTTTTAGTTAATCGTCAAAATGAAAATATAGTTGTAAACGTCGCACCTCCACAGAGCGGAACTTATGATTTAACTATCTATGCCAAGCCTGAAGATCAAGCTGGCGGATATTACGAAGTAATTGAATATCAGATAGAAGCTCAAAATTCTACTGCTGGGTTGCCTAAGATTTACGGCAATTTTTATGAACATCGGGCAAGTCTAATCGAACCACTATCGGCTGATTTAACTCCTAACTGGTCTACGCATTTTAATTTAATTGTTCCCGAAGCTCTTGATGTACAGGTCGTCAACTCTGAAACTCAGCAGTGGACTTCTTTGGAAGGGTACGGTAGCTATTTCGCTGGGAACGTTGACATTCAGCAAGGCAAAACTGCTGTCGTTGCTAAATTTTCTGGAGACGATCGCTATTGGCAGTTAGTCGAATATCGGTCCGAGTAGTCTTTGGTATTTAAGCTTTAGAACAAGTGTAGTGTGATTGCTATAAAACTATGGCGAAATACCCTTATCCTGTATATCCTGAAACATAAAGTTATTGCCAGCACATCTATATAAAGTAATAACTAGCGCGATCGCACTACAGCGATACTCGATATATTTTCTGGGATTATAAATTTAATGGTAGAAACCGCACCTAAAATAAATCGCATTGATGGACGTTTGTGGTCACGCTTTATCGAAGTAGCCTTGCCTTATTGGTATCCCAGTAAGAAAAAAGCAGGGACTTTCTTTGTCATGCTGGTACTGCTACTTATCTTTTTATTCGCCTTTCTATTTTTAGCGATCGCTGGAGTCGTCGCCCTAGGACAGCTATTATTTCCCGAATTCACCAATGAAGCTGCTGCAGGTTTGATTGGGATGCGTCAGGCGGTCTTTTCTAACTCAGTTCCTCAGATTGTGTTAGCTTCGGCATTAATCATACCTACGGCAATTTTTATTTGGAAACTACCGCGCTGGAAAGGGCGGGCAAAACAGTGGAGTTTATTGGCTGCATTGCTGTTGCTGTCGATTATGGTAAGCGGTTTAAACGTCGTTATTTCCTTTACCATCCGCTTTATTGATACGGCACTCGTAGCCAAGGAGGCATCAACTTTCTGGCTGTTTTTAGGGGTCTATGGCGGGGTGTTTGTAGTCGGGACAGGGATCGTCGTTATTTATCGCTACTGCCAAGAGCTACTGGGGGTTTATTGGCGGGAATGGCTGACGGATAATATTCTTCAGCGTTATTTGGATAATCGTTCTTATTATCAGATCAATGCCCAAAAACAAATTGATAACCCCGATCAGCGGATTGCTGAAGATATCAAGTCTTTTACTCGTACCAGCCTGAGATTGCTACTTAGCGTTCTCGATTCGGTAATTACGTTGGTTTCCTTTGTTGCCGTTCTCTGGTCAATTTCTAGCAGCCTGTCTCTGGTGTTGGTTGGCTATGCTTTGTTTGGGACGGTGGTAACAGTATTACTCGGCAGAAGGCTAATTGGACTTAACTATACTCAGCTACAGCGAGAGGCAGATTTTCGCTATGGCTTAGTTCACCTGCGGGACAATGCAGAATCGATCGCCTTTTATGGGGGTGAATCTCAGGAACTAGAAAGCGTCGGACAGAGATTTTCTAAAGCAATTCGCAATTACCACGCTCTGATCGGCTGGCAGCGAAATCTTGATTTTTTCACTACGGGACATAATTACTTTGTGCGAATTCTACCTTATCTGGTGGTCGCGCCCATTTACTTAGCAGGAGAAACCGACTTTGGCACAATTGGTCAGGCGACGGTGGCGTTTTTCCAAATTTTTAGCGCCCTAACCGTAATTATCAATCAGTTCGACCTGTTGACGGCATTTGCTGCGGGAATTAATCGAATTGCAGCTTTTGATGAAACCCTAACAGACTTCGATAACCAGGCAACTACCGGCTCGGAAAATACAATTACAGCCTCAATTGAACCGCGTCTAGCATTAGAAGATGTCACCTTGCTAACTCCCAATAATCAGCAGACTCTAGTGTCGGCTCTGTCGGTTGATATCGAACCTAGTCAGAGTTTGGCGATCGTCGGCGAGAGTGGGGTCGGCAAGAGTTCTCTATTAAGAGCGATCGCTGGCTTGTGGAATCGCGGTTCGGGTAAGATTGCTAGACCTAACTCTGATTCAATGCTGTTTCTGCCTCAAAAACCCTATATGA
>JBCBEA010000536.1:0-3296 GCA_038529195.1 Cyanobacteria bacterium J06600_6 | reverse complement strand
ACTAATCCTGAAATTAAGCCCAAGCACAAACTATAAAAACCAAGCTGAATTGCCACAATCGCTAAAATGCTAATCGCCACATAGGGATAGCCTTGTTTCCAGTTCAGCTCGAAATCTTTAAGTAAAAAGCTGGCTAGCAAAATTATGGCAATGGGAAGAATCATCGCTCCCAATAAACCAAAGGCTGGTAACAAAGATACCGATAACTGTACTATCCCTAAAAGCAACGCTACCAGGTAAACAGTGTAGGCATGAGCAATTTTTAAACCCAGATTGAACCGCGAGGCGATCGCTATGCCAAAGGCAGCAAAAATCGTATATAGACCAAGACGAATCGGCTTATTATAAACACCCAAAAACAGATTATTGTTCTGTTCTGTCTGCTGTTGGTAATGTTCCTGGGGCCAGTTGAAAGGAATTTGCTCGGCAGCTAGTTTTTTTGGCGATCGCTGTCCTTGTCCCGCAGTATAGACGCATCCTACTTTGATCTTATCTGACGATTGAGCCTGTTGCTGCTCGACCTTAATTACATAAATGTGAGGAAAAATCTTTTCCCCATAAGTTGAAATGACAGGAGTAGTGCTGGGGGGAATCTTGGCGATATCAATTCCTGCTTTCAGGTTGGCATATCGACCGCAGCCATAGTTAGCGATCTCCTCCGTAACTTCTGTTAAAGGAAACAGACTGGGGGCTGTCTGGGCAATAGTTTTTTCCCCAACCAGGTTAGCTGCTAAACGACAGTATTCGGGCGAACCAATTGTATTGCTACAGATGGGGGGAATTTCCCTCGAAGTAACGACAAGATTGGCTTTCTGACTAAAAATGCTCAATGAGATTAGGATTATAGTCGTCAAGATCCAAATTCCTGGCAGCAGAATTTTTTTGACGATGGGAGGTAGCTGAAATTTTGCTGACTCTAACTCTAATTCATCATCTTTGGCTGAACTAAAGTACGATTGACGCTCTGTATTTACGTAACGATACTCAGTGCTAGATTCTGTTCTTTTCTTGTTGTTTGATTCTGCTGCCAAAGCAGCAGTAATTTCCTTAAACTCTTCTAGGGTTGCTTCAGGGTTAAAACAGTAGCGACTCAGCCAGACAGCAAGTAAATGATGATTTGCTTCATCTAACTCACGAATTTTTTGTACCCAATCTTGAACGGCGGGCAAAGCGGTATCTAGCCCAGGAGTTGTGCTTTGGCTAAAATAGCTCTCCAAAATAGGCAATAATTGCTGGCGATCGCCTTCAGACAGATGATGGAAAAACTTGACCATGCGCATGGTATCTTTTCCTGGTGGATCTGTTGGCTCAGTTAATAGCTTTTGGTTGGTAATGAAACAGTATTGTCCTCTAGTATGATATGGAGCGGGTACATTTCCATCTGCCTGGCTCGGATTTAAACTGTGAAACAGGGTGTCGATCTCTGCTTCTTTGAGAGGACTACCGTGAAAAAAACCTGTTTCATGCAGTAAGCCTGTATCTCCCAAGCTACTGTTGCTGACTTTGCTTGACTCCAGAAAATCAGTAAATTCAATTTCTTCGGCAAAGTCTTGTTCGATCGCCTCAATTTCATGGTCGTAGAGTAGATCGTTCTGAATTTTTTCTGTATTGCCGATACTGCTCAAAATAGTTGGATCGTAATCACCCTGCTCCTCAACATCAATTAATGAATCTAGGTTGGGCAAATCATCAAGAGGATCTAAAGCTGCTAAATATTTCTGCTTACCCTCTGTATCTTTTTCTCGCCCACCGCTGATTTGGGTTGGTAGTTCTACAAAAACCTGCCAATTTGGTTCCGTTTGTCCCAAAGGTCGAGCATACAGCCAGATAGTATCTACCGTATCCAGATTTAGTGAGGCGATCGCCCCCGCCACATTTTCTTCTAAAACCGAATATTGAGGATGATAATTCTGCCGATGATTGGCATAGATGTGTAGCTCTTCGTCTTGGATAATTACCTGAAACTTAATATTTTTATTGCCACAGGATTTCTTCAAGGCGTTGATAATTAATTGCTCCATCAGACCCAACCAAAAACACAGCAGTATTGAGTCTATGATTCCCAAAAACTCTGGTTAATTAATCCTATTGCCCTAAACAACCTGGGAAAAGTCAGAATAGTTCCCAACTTAAGAAACAATAGACATGATTAGGCATCTGCTAAGATTAATTACGCCTTTTGGGTTCTGGCAACAATCTAATCTTGTTGTCCAATCACTTTTTTACAGCTCATCTTCTTCTATTCAGATTTAATCAGTATTAATGTCGATCGCGAAAAACCTCCTGCCTACAGAAATCATCCTAACCCCCGACCGAGAATGCATTGGCAGACTTAAGCTTGATCGTCGTCTTCAGCCTGGGAACTATATGGAATTTGCAGGTAAAACCTATGCTATTTTAGAACGTCATCACTTTTATCAGTACCGTGTCGGTGGCTATCGTTTTGATAAAGCGACTCTCCACGTACAGGAGTCCAAACGACCCGAAGAAATTACCCAAATAGGCGATCGCCAGATTATTGGCAATGCTAACTGTCAATTTAACGCTCGTTCCGAAATCATGCGCTGTGCCGTAAATCCCGAAGGTCCTTGTCAGGGCTGTCGCTACTTTGAGCCAATTAACAGTTAATAGTCAACAGTAATTAGTATGATTTTCACCAATAACTAACGGCTAAAGCTTGGTCAGACCTTTAGCAAATAAGATTAGTGGCTATTAGCATGCTCACCTTGCTGTCCTGACGCTAGAGGGTCGCTGACTAAAGTATCTTCATTAGGCACGTCAAACAGCACATTAGTCATGTAGTTCTCTGCCCAAACTTCGCCAAATGCCTTTTCCAACACGCGACGGGTTTTATCGTTTTGCTGCTGCTTAGTACAGTAGTATTTTTGCCCTGCTAAATATAGCTTTTGTTCTTGGAGAGAAACAGGAGCAGAAGCGATCGCCTGTTTACAGTGAACTCGTAGATAATTAGCAGCTAGTTCCAGAAAATCCTGTTCTTCTTCCGTATCGGTAGGCTTGACAAACAGGCAGAACTGAGAAAATATGTCTGCCCAAGGAGGTAAATCTCGAACCTCTTTAAACTCTGATTTGGGTAAAGCTAACAAAGACTCTATGTATGCAGGAGAGAGAGTCTTTTCCGGATTAGTCGGTGATAAATCGGCGATCGCGGCACTAATTCCACCCCTACCAGCAACAATATCGCAGCCAAACATCGGTAAAGGATACTCAGGGCGGGGAAACATAACGCAGTGGAGAATATCGAGGTTTTTGCCAACTTTTGCTAGTTCCAGATGCAT
>JBCBEA010000535.1:0-3299 GCA_038529195.1 Cyanobacteria bacterium J06600_6 | reverse complement strand
AGCGCAATCAAGATTTAATCCCCAAAATTCGCGCCAAAAATATTGACTTTAGTATTAAATCTTCGATCGACCATTCGACTACTGTTGGTATCTTGCTGAACCTGCTGATTATTATGGTTCTGCTCTCAGGGTTGATTATGATCCTACGTCGTTCGGCAAATGCTTCTGGTCAGGCAATGAATTTTGGTCGTTCTAAAGCTAAGTTCCAGATGGAAGCCAAAACAGGAATCCAATTTGATGATGTAGCAGGAATTGAAGAAGCAAAAGAAGAGCTAGAAGAAGTTGTCACCTTTCTCAAAGAGCCTGAGAAATTCACGGCAATTGGGGCAAAAATTCCCCGTGGTGTGCTTCTAATTGGACCTCCAGGAACGGGTAAAACACTTCTAGCTAAGGCAATTTCAGGAGAAGCTGGCGTACCTTTCTTTAGTATTTCTGGTTCAGAATTTGTGGAGATGTTTGTCGGTGTTGGCGCATCCCGGGTTCGCGATCTATTTAAAAAAGCGAAGGAAAACGCTCCCTGTCTGGTTTTTATCGACGAAATTGATGCCGTTGGTCGCCAGAGAGGTACAGGTATTGGTGGCGGAAATGATGAACGAGAGCAGACTCTAAACCAGCTACTAACAGAAATGGATGGTTTTGAAGGTAATAGCGGTATTATTGTCATTGCAGCAACGAACCGTCCTGATGTGCTAGATAAAGCACTAATGCGTCCTGGTCGTTTTGATCGCCAGGTAATGGTTGACTATCCCGATTTACAGGGTCGTCTCGGTATTTTAGAGGTTCATGCTCGGGGTAAAAAAATCTCGAATACAGTTGAATTAAAGGCGATCGCGCGTCGGACTCCTGGTTTTAGCGGTGCAGACCTAGCCAACCTCTTAAATGAGGCTGCTATCTTAACTGCCAGAAGACATAAAGAAGCAATCACCATGCTGGAAATTAATGATGCGATTGATCGCATTATTGCAGGGATGGAAGGTGTTCCTCTTACCGATAGTAAAGCTAAAAGGATGATTGCCTATCAGGAAGTTGGTCATGCGATTGTCGGGACAATGATTCCCAATCACGACCCGGTCGAGAAGTTAACTCTAATCCCCCGCGGTAGTAAGAAAGGATTAACCTGGTACGCTCCTGATGAAGAAATAGGCTTAGAAAGCAAAGCTAAAATTCTTGCAACTATCACTTCAGCTTTAGGCGGAAGAGCAGCAGAAGAAATAGTGTTCGGCACGGATGAGGTTACTGACGGCGCTTCTCGCGATATCCAAAGAATTACGTCAATGGCACGACAAATGGTAACTAAATTTGGCATGTCTGACTTAGGAGCATTTGCCTTAGAAGGTCAGGATTCGCCTCCTTTTTTGGGTGGAGATTCTGGATCGAATAACGAATATTCCGAAGAAGTTGCTTCTAAAATAGATATTCGCGTCCGCAATATTGCCTTTGACTGTCTGAACAAAGCCAGAAAAATTATCAGCGAGAATCGTTTGGCTGTAGATCGCATTGTTGATCTGCTAGTTGAGCGAGAAACAATCAACGGTCAAGAATTTCGCGATCTATTAGCGGAATACTCACCCGTATACAAATCTAGTCAGAAAGCAGATAAGATGGACGGTCTTTTAAGCAAAAGCTAAATGAACTTATTGCGCGAATTATCACTAACTACCAAGGCAAGAGGGAAAAGGGGAAAGGTCAAGAGGAAAATAATCGATCTTTTATCCATGCAAAAGTTCAATGAAGCAAGAACTAGAATCACTGCTTGATTTAGTATCTCGACGTGGTATCAATCACGCAGAAGTGTATCAGGTGTCATCTCAGTCTCAGCCAGTCTTTTTTGAAGGCAATCGTCTCAAACAGTTAGAGAGTTGCCAATCTGCAGGGACAGCACTGAGGCTGTGGCAAAATAATCGTCCTGGTTTAGCCGTCGCCTATGGGAAGATAAACCCTGAGTTACTAATTGACAAGGCGATCGCGCTTTCGGAATTAAATCAGCCAGAAGTTATTGAGTTGGCACCTCCACGTCAAGCAGTTCACGATCTATCAGGGATTAAGGCATCTGTTGAAGAGTTAATTGAACTAGGGGAGCAGGCGATCGCCAAATTACAAGGCGAATATCCTGAACTAATCTGTTCGGCAGAATTAGAGTTTGAACAAGAAAGTACAACTCTGGTTAACTCTCAAGGACTTTTCTGTCACTATGACGAATCGGGAATAAGCTATTCGCTTGGTGCAGAGTTGATTCGCGGAGAAGATTTTCTCGGTATTTTTGATGGTGAGTATAGTAAGTCAAAGCTAAACCTCGATTTTATTATTGAGCAAACGATCACTCGCTTAGATTGGGCAAAACGCAACGTTGAACCCCCTCAAGGTCAAATTCCTGTACTTCTCACTGCCAACGCTGCAACTCTGCTTTGGGGTAACGTATCTTCGGCATTAAATGCTAAACGAGTTTTGGAAAAATCTTCCCCCTGGAGCGATCTAAAGCAGCAGCTAGTGATCTCCGACCAAGTTTCTATCTCTCAGCAGCCAAGTCTTCAACCTTATGATTGCCCCTTTGATGATGAGGGAATGTCTACCCAAAAGCTCGAGTTAATTAACAAAGGCGTATTGAACCAGTTTTATAGCGATCGCACTGTTTCTAGAGAGCTAAACATCATCTCCACAGGAAATGGTTTTCGTCCTAGCTTAGATAGCTATCCTAGTCCCTCCCTAGTTAACTTAATCGTGGCGTCAGGTAAGAAATCATTTGCTGAACTAGTCACTCAACTAGATAACGGCATTATTGTCGATCAGATGTTAGGAGGGGGTGCCGATATCAGTGGTGACTTTTCTGTTAACGTCGATTTGGGCTACCGAGTAGAAAATGGCAAGGTTACGGGACGAGTCAAAGATACCGCTATTTCGGGTAACGTCTACCAAATTCTCAAGCAAATTGTGGCTCTAGGCAATGATTCTGTTTGGAATGGCTCTTGTTTTACTCCCTCTCTAATTGTCGAAGGGATTTCTGTTGTTGGCTGATTTCAACTGCATCTATTTTAATTGCTAATAAGATCGCGATCGCACTGCTAGATAACTACACTAAACGATAATACAAGGTAGTACACAAGTAGTGACTTGGGTAGACCAAGAAAGGGAAATGTATAATATCGATTTAGTGATTTGCCGTCCAGATTACTGGCTAATGATCTATCAGAGAAAAGATTGCTGGAAATTTGCCCTCTACTTTCCAGAAAAGAAACTCTACTGCAACACGAAAGATTTTTGCTATTCAAGCCGTTTGGGATGTCTAAATTCTAGCCGAGAAG